>QENJ01000115.1 GCA_013374505.1 Candidatus Methanophagaceae archaeon | reverse complement strand
TGTTCCGCCTGTTGCTTCTTTACTGGACACATGTATAATCTGCGGATACGAACCTGTTCTGATAGTAAAGTTGTAGGTTTTATTGCCTTCCAACGTAACAAACGGCTCGTCGAAAGTGATATTATGCCAGTCGTCACTGTCGTAACCGCTCCAGGTTGCGTTTACTGCGAGTCCATGCCCCTCAATCTTTACGTATTCACTGTGCCCACCGGTACTAGGGCAGGGATATGTGTACATCCGATGCAGAACGAGGTCCGCCACGGGTGTAATTGTTCCTTTGTGAGTTCCGGAGATGCTCGGATAGGGATTTGCGGGTTCGCCAGTATCAAAGGTAATACCAAATGATGACTGAACTCTTATCACTTTAGAAGTGGTATTCGTGGCTGTTGCGTTATCTGTCACAGTTAGAGTTACCGTGTAGTTGCCTGCACTCGAAAATGTATGCGTTACTTCTTCACCTGTTGCGTTTGTACCATCATCGAACTGCCATTCGTATTCTGTTATAAATCCGTCTGGGTCGTGAGATGCCGAAGCATTGAATGTTAGCGTTTGATTAACAACCGGATTCGCGGGTGAATACGTAAATGCTGCTACGGGTGTCTTATTTACCGCGCCATGAATACATGTTAGTGCGTATATCTCGGTAGGTATTCCAAGCACTAAATCGTTCTTGCCATCACCGTTTAAGTCGTATCCATACGCCCCCCTAGCTACCCAGATAAACTCGTTTGATTGTACTTCTAAAAATGGTTTGCCATTTTTACCTTTCTTTGCTATTACTCTCGATGTTGTCGTATCTGTTGATTGGTAGTGTATATGTTCGCTGACAATAACATCATTCAAGCCATCGCCGTCCAAATCGCCTACGGGTAGTACATATATGACGGGGTCCATACCAGTTACAGACTCTTCCCACATATATGTTCCCGTATTACCTTTCTTTGCTATTAGTCGCTCTATCGGCATAAATGTCGTTTCGTTACGTTTAGTTTCGCTGACAATAACATCATCCAGGCCATCGCCGTCTAAGTCATCAGCATAAACAGCAAAAAGGTTGCAGATGCCGTTGCCTGTTGCATTTACGGACTCTTCCCATAAGTACGAGCCGTTATTACCCTTTATTGCTATTACACGTACCGTTTCCGTTGTTCCGTCATATTTATTCTCGCTGACAATAACGTCATTCAAGCCATCACCATCTAAGTTGCCGGTCCACTCTACATCCAGGTCGCAGTTATCCTTACCGATTGCATTCACGGACTCTTCCCACATCTGCGTGCCGTTACTACCTTGTTTCGCTATTACACGCGCCACTGTCGTATTTGTCGTTTCGTCATATTTAATTTCGGTGACAATAACATCTGCCATTTTGTCACCGTCTAAGTCGCCCACAGGTAGTGCATCCATGCCGCAGTTTTCTTTACCAGTTGCATTCACGGACTCTTCCCACATCTGCGTGCCGTTACTACCTTGTTTTGCTATTACACGTGCCGTTTCCGTTACGCCGTCATATTTACTTTCGATGACAATAACATCTGCCAATTCGTCACTGTCTAAGTTGCCCGCAGGTAGTGCATCCATGTCACAGTTATCCTTACCAGTTGCATTCACAGACTCTTCCCACATCTGTGTGCCGGTACTACCTTGTTTTGCAATTACACGTGCCACTGTCGTATTTGTCGTCTCGTCATATTTAATTTCGGTGACAATAACATCTGTCAATTCATCACCGTCTAAATCGCCCACGGGGAATGCCAAAATATCGCAGTTATCCTTGCCACTTGCAGTTACCGTCTTTTCCCATAGCTGCGTGCCGTCTATACCCCTCTTTGCTATTACTTTTGCCGTTTCCGCACCTGCCTCATAAACATTTTCAGAGATGATAACATCATTCAAACCGTCGCCGTCTAAGTCGCCCGAGGGTAATGGAAAGATGGTGCAGTTATTCTCGCCTGTTGCAGTTACTGTCTCTTCCCATAGCTGCATGCCGTCTATACCCTTCTTTGCTAATATACTGCTCGTATCTATATCTGTTGCCGGATCGTATCGCCGAGTATGAACCAGGACATCCGGATTGCCATCGCCGTCTAAGTCCGAAACTATATATGTGTAAGTATCATTAGCCACAAGCGATTCATTCCAGATAGTTGTGTAGTTGCCGGAGATATTAAGGTGACCCTGCACGCCCATTTCTTGTATCAGCGAAAAACGGTGTCCACTGCTCTTCATCCCGCTCGTCCTTTCTTCTTCCACTCGCTTTTTTATCAATTCCGTCAGATCCTCTAAGCTATTTGGATGCTCATAGTTTTGCAGTTCATAGCCATTCGCATAGGCATTAAATCCTGACATGTCAGAACTCGCAGTAGCTGGTACTGTTAAAGCCGTAAACACCGATAATGCTAATATCACTGTCACTATTCCACATTTCGTATATTCACTCATTTATTTTTTATCTCCAACAACTAAAAAGCAATTCCGATTATAAAAGTGCTTCGTTATCCATTCGTCATCGCAGTTGCCGGAAGACCATTCACGCAGAACTCAACACAAATAGAAAACTTTATAAGTACATTTTTATTAGTTCCCTTTAGTCACGTTTTCTTCTCAAAAGAAGTAGAAAAGAGAGGTAGAAATGATAGAAATATGTATATATGGAAGAGGGGGGCAAGGGGGAGTTACGCTGGCAGAGTTAGTCGCACATGCCGCCATTGCGGAAGGCAAACATGCGCAATCAATGCCTTCCTTTGGTCCCGAGCGACGCGGCGCACCAGTTCTTGCGTTTCTGCGTGTGAATGAAACCGAGCGGATAAAGATAAGAGCAGAAGTTACAGAGCCGGACGTGCTGGTCGTGCTCGATCCGGGCTTGCTAAAAGTAGGTGAAGTTGTTTCCGGGCTTAAAAAGGACGGCATAGCAGTGGTCAATACGAAGAAACCGCATGAAGTGATGAAATCAGAAATGGCAGTGAATAACTTAGCAACAGTGGATGCCATGGGCATTGCACGGGAAGTTTTAGGCTTGCCTATTGTCAATACGACAATGATCGGCGCGCTTTTAAAGGCCACCGGGTTGGTCACGCTGGAGTCCTTAACAGAACCGATGGAAGAACGTTTTGGCAAAGTCGCTGCGAAGAACATAAAAACGATGCGAAAAGCGTATGACGCGACTGTGGTGAGCTGAATATACGGTAAACATAGAGGTAACTAAAAATGAGTGTCGGAAAATTAGGTTGGAAAGATCTGGAGATTGGTTTTGTGGCTACGGAACCAGGAAGCGCATCGGCGTATAAGACCGGTGATTGGCGATCGGACAGACCGGTTCGTGATAACGAGCGGTGCATAAAGTGTGGGGTATGCTATATCTACTGTCCCGAAGCGTGCATTAACGAGACTGAAGAGGGGTTCTTTGACGCGGATTTGTTTTATTGTAAAGGTTGTGGAATCTGTGCGCATGAATGCCCACGCGCAGTAATAGAGATGGTAGAAGAGGTAGAGGAATAACTAAGCGAAGGAGAATAAGTGTTGTTGGGATCTTGTGGTTTCAACTAAATACCAGTTCCTTTTTGCATCCGCTGCACATTCTAATATAGATGAGCAAATTTTACGAGGTACGAACTCGTGACGGTGCAGCGAGATTAGGTAAATTAGCGCTAAGCGAGAGTATGCAAACGCCGCTGATGCTCCGGCTAGAAAGCGGGGATGGACTTGCTGTAGTTCGTGCTGGCGATTCAAACTTTGATGATTTAGCGTCCGAAGAAACGTGGACCGCACTCCGAGGAACTGTGCTGTTACCAGAAATACATCCTTCATTTACGAATGTGACCTCATTATTTACCGATTTCTTCGTGCTCGCTTTTGCTTCCAGTTTGCTCCGTAGCCCGCGAGATTTTGTACGGCGCGTTATTGATACACGAAACGCGCTCCCACCAGATGTCGCGTTATGGGTTCCTGCGATAGCGACACCGGAAAATGCGGCTATTCTGTTTTACATGGGCGTGGACATATTAGACGACACGAATGCGGTACTAAAAGGCTACCAGGGCATTTATCAGATGGAAGACGGCGAAGCAAGAATAAGTGATTTAGAGGACTTACCCTGCAATTGTACTGTTTGCGCCGATCTAAGTATAGACGAGTTACGAGCACGGGATAGGAAAGAACGGGCGTTGCTGCTCGCAAGGCATAACACGCTGCTACTGGATAAAGAAGTGAAGAAGACAAGAGCGTGCATACGAGCGGGTAATTTACGCGAGTACGTAGAGATGAAGGTACGAGCTTCTACGTTTCTAACCGCAGTGTTAAGACTCCTGGACTTTAACGAAGAGCCGTATTTCGAGCAACGAACGCCGGTCGCACGAAAACAGATTATGAATGTGAATACGATGGAATCGTTAAAGCGAATAGAGGTGAAACGGTTTGCGAGTCGAGTTCTGGACCGGTACGAACCCCCGGCAAGGCAAATATTGCTGATACTGCCGTGTTCCGCACGGAAACCGTATTCACGCTCGAATTCGCATACGAAGTTCATCGAAGCGATTGGGGCATATAGAGGTAGCATCCATGAACTCATTTTAACGTCACCGCTGGGTGTCGTGCCGAGAGAGCTTGAAGTAGTTTACCCTGCTGCGTTATATGACATACCGGTAACTGGATACTGGGATTCTGAGGAGCGCGACTGGGTGTCTTCATGCTTGCGTGCATACCTGAATAAGAACCAGAAGAGTTACGAGGTGGTGGTTGCGCATCTCGGTGGTGCATACAAAGAGATATGTACCGGAGTTGCCGATGAGTTGGGCATAGAAATTATGTTCACGTGCGAGACAAACGAGAAAGCGACTTCAAACGAAGCTTTGAATAGGTTGAACGCCCGAATAGCGGAGTTATGCACAGACCGAAAGCGACTTTACGGATATGAACAGAAATCCGGCATAGTAAAAGCAATGGCTGATTTTCAGGTTGGTATTGGTGCTGGCAGCGAGCTTATGACGAGTAAAGAAGGCGAAAGGCTAAAAATAACCGGGAAGTTCCCGTTTCACAAACTTAGTGCCGATAAAGAGGTACTTGCGAGAATCGTACCGCAGTACGGGCTTTTAACTTTTACGTTGAATGGTGCACGTAGAATTACGAATCTTCGGTCCTCGTATAAAGTAGAAATAGGCGATTTCGTGCCGCGTGGTTCGATACTGGCGCCGGGTGTGGTGAATGCCGATCCGCAAATACGGGTTAATGATGAAGTTGTTTTTTGTGGCGATAAAGCGTTTGGCGTGGGTAGAGCAAAGATGAGCGGGTGGGAGATGGTGCAGTCACGAAAAGGCGTGGCAGTACAGGTACGGGAAGTGGAAGAGGTTTGAAGAGGCGGTATCAGTTAGCTAACCCACAGCAGGATTCACGAAAGGCATTTCTCAAACGTACAACTACAGCATTCGCACCCGTTTGTATACACAGATTCATCATGCCGATACTCAGCCCCAACCAATCCACCATCGGAATAAATTACGAGGCATCCCCTGTCTTACCACTCAACATCATACGGCCTCGTTCCTAACTCTTCAACAAATTGTTTTGGCGTGCGATATTCCTCGAATGGTAGAAAATCGGCATCATAAGCGATTATCTTCAATTCGAACATTTTAGCTGTTGCTAAATGCTCTAAATCCTTCTCTTTAATTTTTCCTTTCCATTTTTCGATTTTACCTGCGTAATCTTGTCGTTACTTAACTTTGCAGATTCTCCTGAGTTGGGATTCAATTAAATATGCAAAGTGTCTGTCTTTTCTTCTGTGGAAGTATCTGACGACCTCCTCAATGACTTTTTCATTAATAACAGCTTTGACAGTCCCATCAGCAATTTCATTGTAAATTATGGCAGAGTTGGATTCCTCAAATTCGAGACCGTAAATGAATACTGAACTATCAACGAATACTCTCAATTTTAACCCTCTCAATCTCTTCGGTAACTATTTCTTGTGCAATTTTGCCATCAGCCAGTTGCACTCTAAAGGATTTTATTAACGCCTGTTCACTGAGTAACCCCATTTCAATC
>QENJ01000283.1 GCA_013374505.1 Candidatus Methanophagaceae archaeon | reverse complement strand
AAAAAAAATGAAAAAAATGGGAAAAATGGGAAAATGTTTGGTATTTTGTCTAACTATATTAGTGGTGGCGGCAGCATTCGGGGCGGTTATACCTCTCGCGTTGGCCGTACCTACAGCTAACTCATCTGATGGAATATTGATGGAGCCTTCGCAGAACAATTCTCTTATTAACAATACTCTCCATCACAACCAGGAGGATGGGGCAGGTATCCTTTCTTGCACAGATAACTGTGTTCTTGACAATCAGATTGAGAGCAACAATGGAACTGGTATCGTGCTAAACTCGTCCGCTAACATTTTGGTCGAAAACAATTATCTGAAAAACACGGATAAAGCGTGTGATACTGGAAACAACCAGAGTAACATCACGAAAACTAATAGCACGAACATAATAGGAGGACCATGTCAAGATGGCCGCTGTGGAAGCGATTACGCTGGAAATGAGACTGGGTGTGATGAACTAGGGGCTGCCCAGCATAACATTACCGAAGATACAACTAAGGCGTATTTGCCGTTAGCGGAGTATCAAAAAATAGTCCGAGCAGAAATCAGAGACTCGATACAGGATAAAGGCGCTAACTGGACCGTAGGTATAACATCCGTTTCCGAACTCTCAGTAGAAGAGAAGAAGATGCTGTTTGGAGCGGAAATAGGTGAAATACCTGAGGATGCTGTGGCATTAAGCTCTTCTAATAATGTTTCTGCCGGCACGTCGTTTGACTGGCGTAATAAGGGCGGGCAGAACTGGGTGACACCAGTCGAGAGTCAGGGCTCCTGTGGCAGTTGCTGGATATTTGGTGCAACCGCAGCTTTTGAGACGCAGATAAATATAGATGCAAACGATCCCACGATAGACTTTGACGCCTCAGAGCAGAAGATTCTTTCGTGCTTAAGTGGTGGCTGGGGTTGCAATGGCGGCTGGCCTAGCTCTGCTTTATCTCACATCAAGGCTGAAGGTGTCCCGGATGATGCTTGTTTTCCATATCAGGCAAATGATGACCTCCCGTGTAGCAACAAATGCCCTGATTGGCAGGACCGGGTATGGACGTTTGGGCAGCTCGGTTATCCCTCTGCGCATACGACTGAGGGCTACAAGTATCTAGTTGTAATTCATGGTCCAATGGTTGTGATACTTAATGTATATGATGACTTCTGTTACTATACTGGTGGGGTATACGAGCCTGTATGGTCATCAGACGGATTTGGGGATAGTGCAAACCACTGTGTAATGCTCGTGGGATACGATGACAACTGTGGTTCCAACGGCTGTTGGATTATTAAGAATAGCTGGGGTTCTGGTTGGGGAATGAGTGGCTATGCCTACGTTGAGTATGGAGACCTCGAGAAATACCATTATGCACTTGTGGTGATGGATACGTCAGGACCTGTACCAGAAACACAGACAGTTGAGTTAGTAAATGATACCGTGGAAAGCATAGGTTGGAGTGGATCGTACTGGACAGAAAACGGGTTGTGGCATATAACTACAGACCGATCTAATAGTCCAACGCATAGCTGGTGGTACGGACAGGAAGCAACTGGTGATTACGATACTGGAAGTGCAAACTCAGGATGTTTGGTATCAAAGCCGATAGATTTAACGGGTGCCGTGGACGCAACACTAAACTTCTGGACGTATTGGGTGACTGAAGATACTGGCACTACACGCGATAAGAAGCTGGTGGATATTTCTACAGATGCTGGATCAACCTGGGAAGTGTTAATGCAACTTCATAGTGATATGCAGGGGGATATATCTGTAAGTCTTAATGATTATGTGGGTGAAGAGGTTATGATACGATTCTGTTTTGATACGGTGGACGCTGCGAATAATGACTACGAGGGGTGGTTCGTTGATGATGTGAAGCTGGAAGCGGAGGTTTTGATCTCAACAATGTCGGATCTAACGATTACCAGCAAATATGAGGAGAATGTTGAAGGTGGGTTCCGTGTAACGTACACCATAGAAAACATTTGGGGTTGTGATATGGGCGAAAGCAATACCGGTATTTACATTGATGGTGAAGAGGTCTTAGTGGACTCTGTACCAGGATTGTCTGCGGGTGCTAGCTACACCAATACTGTTGGTCCTTTCGACTGTCCCTGTGGCTCAACTGTTTATGTCACGGTCTGTGCCGACTGCAATGGGGCGGTTGTCGAGACAGACGAGACGAATAACTGCATGGAGAACGAGTGGAAATGTCCAAAGCCTGTGATAGAAGTACATAAGACTGTTCGGGACTTGAAGACAGGTGAGTGGGAAGATGTGATTTTAGCGAATGTTAGTGATGTCGTGCGGTTCAAGATATGGGTGCATAATAGTGGTGGATGTTGTAATCTAACGGATATTGTGGTTAATGATACGTTGTCGGATGGTTTGGAATATGCAGATAATGCGAGTGTTAATCCAAATGAGGTTGTGACTAATGCGGATGGTACGACTACGCTCTACTGGAGCGTTACTGGTCCTGTGGGGTGTTGTCAGGATATTATCACAATAGAGTTTGATGCACGGAAAATATCAGGCGGAAAAGATCGGAATTCCGTGAATGTTTCTGCGTGGTGTAACGAGACAGATCCACAGGTGCAGGTGTTTGACGAAGATTGTGACTACAATAGGGATGGACACGATGATGGGGTATTATTCAGGAGTGGGAGTTGGTACATAGATACGGATAGAGACCAAAGCGCGGACATAAGGTTCACCTGGGGTAAGGCGGGGGATATACCGCTATTTGGGGGCTACAATAAGCCTGCCGACCTCACAGTGACCGAGAAGTTCGAGACACCGCTCGGCAATAGTACCTTCACGGTGACATACACGGTTTGCAACATCGGTGAAGAAGATGCAGGAGCAAGTACGACCAATATCTATATTGCTGATGTCGAAGTTGCAACTGACCCTGTTAGTGCACTGTCAGCAGGTGAGTTCTACACAAACACAGTAGGTCCCTTTGATTGTCCATGCGGCACGACTGTTAGTGTCAAAGTTTGTGCTGATGACAAAGAGATAGTCACCGAGAGTGACGAGAAGAACAATTGTAAGGAATCTTATGTGAAATGTCAAGAATGCCCTGCCATAGCCATAGAGGTACACAAGACCGTTTGGAACACAAAGACCAGCGAATGGGCAGATGCAATCCAGGCGAATGTGAGTGATGTCGTGCGATTCCGTATATGGCTAAATAACAGCGGAGATTACAATCTGACGAGTATTGTGGCCAATGACACGCTGTCTGATGGTTTTGAATACGCGGACAATGCGACAGTTACACCTGATGTAATCAATAACAATCCCAATGGGACTACTACGCTTTACTGGAACTTTGCAGGTCCACTTGAGTATAGCCAGAGCGTCACGATAGAATTCGATGCACGTAAAACCCGGATAGGAAAAGGCAGGAACGGCGTGAACGTTTCCGGATGGTGCAATGAGACGGGACCAGACGTGCAGGTATTTGACGAAGATTGTGCGTTTGTTCGCGGGAAAACAGGGTAGTACATAGATGTAGGGTACCATACCAGTTACCGACTCTTCCCACATGTGCGAGCCCGAAATACCAAACAAAGCTATAACAAAAAAAAAAACACAAAAAAACACAACAAAAAAAAAACAAACCACCAAAAAAAAAAAAAAAAAACGGGCGCACACGAATCTTATCTCGTGCCTGTCGTGGGTTATTTTTTAGGTACATGTGCTAAATGATTTTCACGTGGAAGTTATTTCTTCTATGACAACCGTGTACTTTATAGTTATAAGCAATGCGTATATATTTTATTTTATAAACCGAAGTGAAACACATGCCCGAAACCATAACAACATACGAACCCGACAACTCGCTGAAGAAAGGGTATATCTCCCTTTTCCGCGAGATATTCAACGAAGTTAAGAATAACAAATGGCTCACCTACCAATTATTCAAACGTGACTTTATTGCTGTTTATAAGCAATCTTTTATCGGCATCTTATGGGTGCTTATCGTACCGCTTGTCAGTGTTGGCACGTTTATTGTGTTGAACCAATCGGGAATATTTAACATCGGCGAGATTGATGTGCCGTATCCGATTTATGCGTTACTTGGCATGGCGTTCTGGCAGTTGTTTGCAACCGGGGTGGTTGCGTGTTCAAATTCGCTTGTAAGCGCAGGGGCAATGCTAACGAAGATCAATTTCTCTAAGAAATCATTGGTGATTGCTTCTACCGGGCGGTCAATAGTAACATTTCTTATTCAGTTCGTTTTTGTGTGTATATTGTTTGTTTGCTATTGGATGCACCGAGTATAGCAACATTATTAGTGCCAATCGTGATAATCCCTCTCATGCTACTTACGCTTGGGCTTGGCTTTATGTTAGCGCTTTTTAATGGTATTGTGCGGGACATTGGAAACGTACTATCACTACTGTTGACTTTTTTACTGTTCTTGACGCCTGTGTTGTACGTGAAACCGACAACCGGAATACTTGCTACTCTTACAAACTACAATCCGTTATATTATTTAGTTTTAGCACCAAGAGACCTTGTACTGACGGGCACGATCTCCGAATGGAACGGCTATTTAATCGCAAGTGTTATGTCCGTTATTGTTTTTATTGTGTGCCTGGTTGTATTTCACTTAACGGAGACCCGGGTTGCAGAAAGGATTTAAAGGGCTGCGGAGATGTGGGTAGCAGAAGAATAGAAAAGAGCGGTATGAACCGGCCAAAAGAATGCCCAGCTTATATCCGCGTTGTGAGTCCCGACATCAGTTTGAAATATATTGAGCTTGTCCGATTAACTGTGGAATTCGTGAATACCCATAACGCAATAACCGGGCTACATTTATATGTACTAAATCAAAAGGGATATAGCATGTTAAGCACAGGCATAACCTACAAGGAGCTTCTTGCTCGCTTCAAAAAAGGCCAGAGAAACGGTAACTGGAGAAAACTGAGATTCTTAGACAAAGCACTGTACAGAGCTTCGCTTTGGTACGCGAAACGCAGTGGTAACGTAGTTAACGGAACGCTCGTGGAGAAACTACTGGCTCTTGTTGATCTGTTGAAAGAGACGAAAGGTATGCGCATATTTAAAAGAGGTTTTAAGAAAGCGGTTGTAATGCTTGAAAAAGGCGAAAAAACGAATTTGTTTGTTTGGGCACCTTCGCTAAGGTACTGGTTGAGTGATCCTGACTACATCTTTTGGTTGGGGACGGTGTGGTGAATGGGTGAATCAGTAGATGAGGAAATGGGTAATACACATCAACTCACCAACACATTCACTTAATTCTCATCCACTTAATTGAAACCGAGAATCAAAAATGGAAAAATCACAGATAACTGGAATAAAAGGGCGGGACTGGTGCAGAACTGATGAGATAATAGATGAATTAAAAAACAATAAAAAGGTTGAGGCAATATACCTCTTCGGCTCTTATGCCAGAGGTAGTATAAAGCCTTTTTCTGATATTGACCTCTGTGTGGTTACAGAACGCAACATTTCAAAAGGAGTAAAGGAAGAGATATTAAGCAATTCATCCAAAAAAATAGACCTAGCTCTCTTCTGGGACCTACCGCTGAGTATAAGATTTCGAGTTATAAACGAAGGTAAACTATTGTATAAAAAAGATGCTTTGAAATTACAAAGGGTTAAAGCAAATACACTCAAAGCATATTTAGACTTTCAGCCGATAATCTATGCGTATTGTTATCGCATCTTGGGCATAGGTGGAAAGGATGTATGATATAGTGCGAATCGCGAAAATAGTTAGCGATCTCGAAAAATACTTTAGAGATTTGGAAGAACTGGAAATCAAAGAAATAGCGGATATAGAAAACAAAAGAAATTTTTACGCGCTATCAATGGTATTATTTTCTATTCTCAACCGAACTATTGATTTAGGGAATGAAATAGTCATGGCAAATAATTTCGGGATGCCTTCCTCCTATAAAGATATATTTAGGTTGTTGGCAAAAACTGGTATTATCGAGAGAGAATTAGAGAAAAAAATAGCGGATCTTGTCTTTTACAGAAACTTGTTATCACATGAATATTATGCGCTTACTGAAGCGGATGTTTTCGATATTTT
>QENJ01000282.1 GCA_013374505.1 Candidatus Methanophagaceae archaeon | reverse complement strand
TGATAAGTCCTATTTCTCTCGAAATTATCCGCTTGAAGTTTTCTTCCTCTTCGTTCCAGAAAACATCAATGCGGCTATCGGACTTATCATGCCACTCTATGCTACATCTGGGAGCTCCCTCAGCCCTTTATGAACAGCATAGCAGTGGGTGTTGAGTTTATAGACATGTTTAACTGTCCTACTCTTATTCCAAACTAAACCAGGTAGCGAGCTATATTACGGTTACTCCAACCTTTCTCGAATTAATACTTCTTTCCCCATTTCAGACACTTCCGTCACACACAAAAGTGTCCCACTTCTATATCAAACATAACCCTGATTGTAAAACATATATCGCTTTTGTTCCCAATATGTCGTCTGAGTCAGTAGCACTTGGCACATTCTTAACCGATAGGAGGTGGTTTGACTCTGCTTTTTCTTTTTTGAGGAAGATGAGTGCTGTATATACATCCGCTTTTCGAAAAACCAAATGGCTAAAGACTACAACTTCGTCAATTTTACCTTCTTTGAGTATGTACTGACGGAGTTTCTCTGTGAACTTCAAAGTTAGCCAGGGGTTGGGTACAATGAATCCAAGAAGACCTCTATAGCCCAAAAGATCTACGCCACGCTGCAGAAAAAGATGGAATAGGTCCGTTTTGTATTGTGCGACTTTATAATGGTTCAAGTAGCTCAATTCTGGAGCAGAGTGGATATCTTTACCAATCAGCACATACGGCGGATTCCCAATCACGCAATCAAACCCCCCTTTCTTTAAGATTTTCCCAAACCCCTTCCGCTCATCATCCCAATCAAAAACATTAACCCGCCTCATCTCCGCCTCATCGAAAAGAGTCCCCTGCTGCTGCTCATAATATTCCGGCCAGATCAACGAATTCCCACACATAATATTATCACCCAGATTCGGCAGCACACCCTCCAGTCCCAATTTCACCTGCTGGTCTATGCTCTCCCTGCTCTCGTGCTCCAGCACCTTCAACTGCAAACTCAGTTTCGTCACTTCTACCGCCTGCGGGTCAATATCAACACCAAAGATATTAGCCACAAGAATCCGTTTCTTTTCAGCCGTAGTTAGGTACCACTCATTCTCCTTAGCCTGAAACACCACCTCTTTGTAGTTCTTTGGTAAAGCTTTCTTTTTGAAAGAAATGTTTTTCACGTACCAATCCAGATGATACCGCAGCAGATACGTGTACGCACCAATAAGGAAATTACCGGAACCACACGCAGGATCCAGAACTTTAATCTCCGCAATCTCTTCCGGCGTCTTTCCCGCAATCAACTTACCCACTGTGTTCTTGACAATATATTCAACGATATACTGAGGCGTGTAATACACGCCACCCGCTTTTTTTACTTCCGGCTTCGTCTCCACCTTTGCCTGATGCCCGGCGGTCAGCCGGATGACCTTACCCAGAAACTGCTCGTACACATTGCCCAGAATCTCAACACCGAGCACAGAGAATTCATACGGCGACTTCGGATAATACAGATCCTGAATAATCGTCTTCAAGACTTTATCATCAATGCTCAACCTAGGCGTTATCCCATCGCACTCGAAATCGAATATCCCGCTATTGTATTTTGATTCCGCCAATCTAAAATGGTTAAGCAAATGCGTGTACACGCCTTTGCCTTCTGCATTCGTCTGCAACTGCCCATAGGGCTCAATACCGCGATCTTCACAAATCCGTAAGAAGATTATACGGTCTATAATCTTCTGTACCGCATAGTTCAACTCATAGATAGACACATCCGGATTCCTTAGCGCGATATTCTTAGCCAGAAGTTCTCGCCAGCACTCTATCTCCTTCAGAAATTCACGGTCCACTTCCGCAGTGCCCTTCTTGCCCTTTGTTGGTTGCGCATACCGGTCGAAACTGCCTTTTAGTATCGCTTCTTTTGAAAATACATCGTAGATTGCATCAAACTTATCGCGATACTCGTCAAACGTGTAATACGCAATCCGACCTATGCCGGGCTTGTCCGTTGAACTGGGCTTCATCTGACAGTTGAATACCGATAACTCCTCGAAGTCCGTCACAATAGACAACGGCAGTTTCGCGCTCCACGCATACCGTCTCAGTTGATATGACGGGCTGATGTCCTCTTTTATGTTCACTGTTGATATGACGGGCTGACGTCCTCTTTTATGTTCACTGCGGGTTTCTTGGCTTCCACGAAGAATTTACGTTGTCCGCCAATCCTGAAACTGTAATCCGGTGCTCTTGTGGACCGCCCGACTTTTATTGTATCTTCGAGAACCACCTCTTTGTATTGCTCGGCATAGCCTTGTTTATTGCTTACGTCCCAGCCCAGGGCTTCAAAGAACGGGTCTATGAATTCGCGTCTTACCTGCGCTTCTTTATATGCAGATTTCTTGTATACGTCTATGTTCGTCCGGAACCGCTCAACGAGCGCTCCAATCTTTTGCTTGCCCTGTTCTTTTGTGTAAGCCATTTACCATTTATTACCCTGTTAGCAGCAGTTAGTTTAAGTGCAGCCACGCATTTAAAACTTCGCATTAGCACAATTTTGTGCAATACGGAAACAAGGTGCTAAATATACACATCAATTGTTGCATCCCCGTATCCAATGGACAAAAAAGATTTTCCCCCCGTAAATCCTAAACAATATCGAATACCAAAATCACAATGACAAAAACAAACCTTTCTTTCAGCGAAGCGTGTTATAAACGCTATTCTCTCTTTTGCAAAAAAAATGTTTGTGCGGGATTGTTTAGCGAATCACAAGATTCCACAGATTTCCACACAACCTTTCTTTCCCAAAGAAAGTTTGATAAAACTTGTTCCTAAAAAGTTTTAGTTTCAATCGCGTGGAATCGCGTGGTTTCTTATCCCGCTGCTATCCAAATAAGTTTGCACTATTTTCTAGAACTATCGTAGCTTTTTCGGTTAATACACAAAAGCCAGCAATTGTCCTCCCACTCCTGCTTCAACCGCTTTCGCATGCGACATCACACCTTTTGATGTCGTAACGATTAGCAGCCCAAAATCCCTTGCCGGTAAGAACCGCTTTTCCCAACGCTCGAAATCTGTCGTTTGAACGTAAAACCTCGGCTTTACCACGTTACAATCGTTTATCTTACCCTGAAGTTTCACCTGGAATATACCCGCTTTTCCATCTTCCTCTCGCTCAAACTCTTCTATGTAGCCTCCTTCTTGCATTACACTCAGAACGTTCCCTATCAGTTTTGAGGCTGGCTTTATACTGCATTCCATCTTCCCTACTCTTTCTATATTCTTCATATGCGAAAGTGCATCCGCAAGTGGGTCATTTAACGACATTTTTATTCCTTGTTCCTATAATAAAATACAATAATATATTTCCCTGCTGTTTCTTTTCATAATTGATCCTGCTGTTTCTTTGATCAAACTTTCTTTGAAAAGAAAGTTTGTTAGTTGTACTTCTTAAACCCAATCTCCCTTGCAATCTCTCTGAAACACTGCCTGCATAGATAAATACCATATCTACGGACCAATCCCCTTTGCCTACCGCATCGCCTGCAAGCGTTTGCACCCCTACCAAATCTTTTATCTTTATTTCTCTCCATTTCTCCCGTATCGCCTCTTATTCTTATCTCTTCTTCACTTCTCTCTTTCCACGAAATATTCCCCCATAGACACCATCTTAGCCCTTATTGCCTCTCTACCAGTTCCTTTCAGGTCTATTTGCTTTAGCGTTTCCGTACCTTTGCGCAGATATTTCATCGCTATCGCTTCCGAGTATCTTAGCGAATCATACTTTATGAATAGATTAACTACTTCTTCTATTTCTTGTTTATCATAATTGTGGAAACAGTTATATATCTTCTCCTTTTCTGATGCCGTGCACTGTTCCAAGCAGTTAATTAGTAGTAAAGAAGGTTTCCCTTCTGCTATATCTTCCCCTATCCGCTTCCCATATTTCGCCTCTTCACCCTCGACATTTAGTATATCATCCCTTATCTGGAACGCAATACCTAAGTACTCCCACGCAGTGCCCAGCTCTTCTGCCACTTCATAGGGTGCACCACCTGCGATAGCACCGCATTTTGCAGAAATCGCAAATAGTTTCGCCGTCTTTCGCCTCAGCACCTCTATTACTTCTGACTCGTCCATCTCTCTACTATCTTTAAATTGGAGGTCCATCGCTTGCCCTTCTAAAAGCACAATACTCTGTTTCGCAATCTCTTCAAATATCTCCCATGCACGTTCCAACCCCAGCAATCGCTTGTTCTCTATCAGCGCTTTATAACACAGAGCGTATAGACCATCCCCTGCGTTCACCGCGATAGGTAGCCCATATTTTATGTGCAATGTGGGTTTGCCTCGTCTCAGCTTGCTATCGTCCTCTATGTCGTCATGAACAAGCGAGAAATTGTGGAATAACTCGATACAAACCGCAGTTGGTATCGCCTTCTTTATATCGCCCCCGACCAGATCACAAGCCATGAAGCATAAAGAAGGTCTTAATCTCTTCCCACCACGACCCAACAGGTCGGTTATCGGCACATACAGCGAATCCTGCTCTCTCACACCCAAATACTTTTTGTACGAATCTTCAAAGATATTTGTGTAGCTCTCGGTGTTCATGTTGTGGCTATTGATGTTCATCACAATTTAAGATATGCTTATTGTTCATATTGTACACACTTTCGCATCTATGACACAATGGCATACCGTGCAGATACTTCTCGTGCTTCCTCGGAGTTCTATTTCAACCGTCGCTTCCGATACCCAACTAAAACTAAGTGGCTAAACCCTTCACGAAACCATACCCTCAAGTTCCGTCTTGATAAACTCATCCATCTCCGTGCAGTAGCCATGTGTAGCGGTTCCAACGGTGTACAGTTCTTTTGGTGCTACTGCCCGTGTGTATGTACGCTGTGCACTGTCATATTGAATTATCGTGTCGTTCAAAGAATGAATCATCACGAATTTCCGCGGCGGTATTCCGGTTAGATACGTACCAGGATCAATGGAGCGGTAAAACCGAATCATATCTCGGTCGTTCAGTTGCCCGGTAGCAATTGCAGAATCTACATCGTAGCCGCACGTACTGACGGCAATCATGCCCCGCGCATTCGGGTCAAGTGCGCACGCAGTTATCGCAAATCGTGCGCCGTTACTCTCGCCGAGATATACTATACGTTCCGGGTCTATCCCTGACTGCTTTCGCAATACTTCAGCAGCGACAAGTGTATCATGCACCGTCTTGTGTTCGGTCGGCTCTTTGTCGTTCAGAAACATCCTCAGGTCGCTCTGCACATCAATACCACCCAGATTGCGCTGGTCTATTGCGATACTTGCGTAGCCCAAGCTGCACAGATACTTTGCAAGTCCCTGCTCGCCCTCTTTTGTCACTGTTGCGCCCGGGAGTAGAACTACACCCGGGACTTCTTCTTCTCTGCTCGGGATTCTCAATAGTCCCGCTATTTACTTGCCCCTACTCGTGAATACAACTTTGTAAAGTGTATGATTACCCGTAGTTTCAAGCGTTTTCAATTGATAGTCGCATTTCGGATTGCCACGATATTCTAGCAGCCCCTCGTTAGTCACACGCCAGCCATCCCTCGTAACACAGCCAGAACTAAAGATCGTGGTGAGCACCATACTCATTAGCATCACCGCGATAAGCAACCGTTTCATCATGCAGCCCTAACTTTGACGATCTTTTACATCATGACAATCTTCATCGTCTCTTCTGCCGATAGATCATTCTCTTTACATACCGCGATAGTGCTGAGGTTCTTTATTTCTAGCTCTTTAAGGTAAAGATAGCCTATTGTCGTGCCTATGTTGATGGGATAGCCACGCAATGTGTTCTTTACCAACATAAAAAAATAGTGCCTTAGTGCATTCTCAAACGGTACAAGTGACTCCTCTGCTTCATAAACCGAATAAGCATCGGACAGTACGTCCTTATACGCGGGTGTCGGCAGTAACTGTATGGCTGAGTTCATATTCTCGGCATAAATCGAATCAATCACCGCATCGAAATCAAGCGTGTACGCATAAGGTAAGAAATACTTCTTCAGCTCGGCTTCCGCTATCCCTCCTGACTTGCACCGCAGCAGAGTCATGACATTTA
>QENJ01000114.1 GCA_013374505.1 Candidatus Methanophagaceae archaeon | reverse complement strand
TAGGCGACATGCAGATGTTAAGATGCATTAATAATAAGGAGAATGGTAAAAGATGACCGATGATAGCTTCACAAAGTTCATTCGCCACAATATGAGCATGAGGCAGCTCACAAAAGTAGAGCTAGTCAACACCTACTGGAATCACGCTCACGAAATAGCAGAAATGGGTAAATTAGCATTTATCATCCGTGGTAACGCAGCCTGGGAATCTGAACGACTAGAAGGAGTTGATGACGGAAAAGGTCTTTGGTTAAAGTCGAATAGATACGAACCAATAGGCAGACACTTCGCTGAAGAGTCTGTTCGAACGTACTTACAATGGTACATGAACATCTACGAAATCTGGGGCACGATAACCATAGACATTAATCCCAACGATGCATCGGCTTCAAAGCCGTTGATCGGGCAAGCACTGGAAAAAGCAACATGCATCACCAACATGATGTCTCTTCTCAAAGGTGTATCTTTGCGTTGGTATCCTGCTCGTTATATGTACATTCAACACAAACCTATGCCTCCTCCACCTGAGCGTGCGGTAACGGAGAGCTGGGTTTGCCTACTCTTACCGCGATCTCAAGATGAGCAGACATCTACCGTGCTCAGAGATGAACATATCTTAAATGAACTCATCCCCTTAGGAAATAAAGTCGATGCCCTGCCTTCAGCCGTTCAAACTGTGATTAAAACCGCAATAGACTGGCATGCGCATGGTAATAGATATGCTTCAGGTTTAAATCGCTTTGTGAACTATTGGGAATCAATTGAACTACTCGGACACTTTTTTTATACGAGGCTTCCTGCTGACGTCGTACAACGTAAGACAAAAACAGAAAAAAAGGATATGATTATCCACCTACTCAAAGAAGTAACACAAGATAATTGTATGGATGTAGTCAAGAAGTGTAATGAGACCCGAATGCCAACTGCTCGGACCAAAGTACTTGCTTTTCTCGATATTATTACAGACCGAGACAGCAGGATGGAAGCTCTATTATTCAAACCCGATGACAAAACGGGAAAGAGCCTTTACCAGATACGTAACGATATCGCCCACGGTAACCTCTCGGAACATCATTTCGAAACGATAGAATCGTTTAGTCACCGACTATTCGATGCCCAAAAAATATCAAGTCAGATAATCTTACTTTCGATAAAGAATGCAGAAAAACTCACACAACAATTAACAGAGCATGGAGAATAAAATTGGATGACTTTAGCACGTCACCTAACAGAGCGTATCTGACTTCTGCCTATGTCGTTCGTCCAAATCCTGCTTCGCAGGACTTCAGATACGCTCGTGACGTTATGAGAAATGCCCCAGGGGATAAAAAGCATGATTAAATTTCGAACAATTATATATACCCATGTGAGTAATAAGGATATCGGTAAGATTAAAAGTCCGTTGGATAATTCACAGATGAAAGGTGGGAAAGAGGGTTAAAGGTGGAGAAGTTCGACCATAGGGATGTATATGCGAACCATGTTCGGATATACCGAAGTTAGGCGAAAGGCTGGCAAATAATAGGAGGAACATACGATGATTAAACCAGAATCGATATTTGAAAATATACTGTTTACGACAGTAAGAATTGAAGCAAGCCTTCCTCCTAATAATCCAATAACTGGTACAGGGTTTGTTTTTAAATATGTAAAAAAGGATAAACAATACTTATTTGTAGTGACAAACAAGCACGTTATTAAAAATTCTATCAAAGGAAAACTGACCTTTAACCAAAGCGATGGTGAAAAGCCGATTTTAGGTAAGGTTTTTACGATTGAGTATTCTAATTTTGAAAGTCAATGGATAGGGCACTCTCAAGATGATATAGATGTCGCCATTATGCCTTTTGCACCAGTCCTAAACGAATTATCCAATAGAGGCATTCAAATATTTTTTAGATCTGTAACTCCAGATTTAATACCATCAGATAAGCTATTAAGAGAAGATATTGACGCTGTGGAAGATATTGTGTTCGTAGGTTATCCTTGTGGTATTTATGATAGAGGGAATTTATTGCCTGTTGTTAGGAGAGGGATAACAGCAACGCCTATTTCTATAGATTTTGAAAGAAAACCCAAATTCCTAATTGACGCATCAATCTTTCCAGGGTCAAGTGGAAGCCCGGTTTTTCTTTGTAATATAGGCAGTTATTCTCCCAAAGGTAAAGGCTTGTTAGTAGGTAGTCGTATTTTCTTTTTGGGTGTTGTGGCATCTGTATTTATAAGAAAAGACTGGAATACTATCGAACTTATTGACATCCCAACAGGGAAAATCCCAGTGGTATCCACCACTCAAATGGTAGATTTAGGAATAGTTTATAAATCAATTGTGATTAAAGAGTTAATAGAAGAATTCCTAAAGACACGAGGTGAAATATGATTGCCAGCCCATCGTATAACAGAGCGTATCTGGCTTCGTGCCTTCGGCACTCCGCCCAAATTCCCCTTTGGGGAACTTCAGATACGCTCGGAACGTTAGGTGAAATTTGCTTGAGGCGTAATCATGTATAAAGAACATCCTGCATTCGAAAAACCTAGTGATGAAGATATAAAAATATGGCGGTATATAGATTTCACAAAGTTTGTATCACTGCTAGATAAAAAAGCGCTATTTTTCGCTAGAGCCGACAGATTGTCCGATTCATTCGAAGGTTCATACTCAAAAGCTAACGTAAAACTCCGTCCCATTATGTACAAAGATATTCCAGAAGATAGTTTCAACGAAATGCAAAGACAACTTACGAGTTTTTCCAAAGACATTAGAAGATTCACAATTATGAACTGTTGGCATATAAATGACTATGAATCCGCTGCTATGTGGAACTTATATCTAAAAACTGATGAAGGAGTTGCTATCCAGTCGACCTTCAAGCGATTAACAGAAAGTTTTTAAAATCATGCGGAGCACGATGTGCATATAGGAACAGTAAAGTACATTGACTATGAGACCGAGTGGTTACCTGAGAGGTATTCTTTCAACCCATTTTTGCATAAAAGAAAAAGTTTTGAGCATGAGCGTGAATTACGAGCAATTATTCAAAAGTTCCCTACTAAAGGTGATGAAATTGATTTAACGCAGGAAATATTTGATATTGGAGCATATATTAACGTTGACTTATACACACTAATTGAAAAAATATTTATTTCGCCTACAGCTCCGAAATGGTTTAACGATGTAGTTAAGTCCATTGTCAATAAATATGATTTGGAGAAAGAAGTAATACAATCTAGTTTAGCGGAAGGGCCAGTATATTAATCAAACGCCCCAGCCGCTCTACACCCGATTGAAATCGGGTACATCCGTTTGCGGCTATCAATCTAAATATCAGCCAAGGTAACTATCTACAAAATTCACGAAATCTTTAATCGTTTCGTTGTACTCGGGTACATCCACAGCGTGGAACACATACGAATCCCCAACTTCCTGATCTGTCTTTATGTTTTTCTTAAATTTAGAATCAATACGACCTGAGCTATGAACAATGATATGGCGAACATTGTAATAGAGCAAAAGCCTTGGATATTTTTCAAAATCGTTTTCAATATCCCTTTTTGTTTTTTCGTTAAATTCATTTTTAAAGTGGTAAAAAACACCCTTGTCAACATTTTTATGGAAGTGGTTTTTAAGAATCTCTTTTAGATACTGTTCGAAAACCGCAGTCAATCCTACAATAGATAGGGCAATTAATCGACTTAGGAACATTTTAAAATTATGTTCTTTAACAATTTCATTTTTAGTTGTTGTGAAAATATAATCTGAGCCTTCGATCGTATGCATAATTTTGGGATTATCAGAGGTAATGAACTTTTCTGGATAAACACACTTTAAAACTTCTTTATTCTGAAGCATTTTTCGATATCCCGCTGAATTTATTAATGCAATACGAAATACCCACTCTAATGCTTCCGTTCTATCTATCGTCTCTTTACCTACCGACGTCATATAATCACCTGATGATTTTACATACAATTTTCATTTGAAGTCACATACCCTGTACTTAAGCACGACCGCCGATGACTTAGACTACATACACTATCATTAGCGATTAATGACATAGGTATCTAAAAGCTTTTCTACTTTATCACATGAATTATTTTATTATTTCTCTATAAATCAGTAACAATGACAAAAAACCAAAGAATATTATTAGGAATCGCTTTGACGCTTCTCTTAAGCATCGCCTTAGCAACCCCTTCCGCTTCTTCCACAGAAATAATATTATACGCCTTCGACCAAAAACCAGCGCTATATGAGAGTTGTACCGAGGGGGTTACCCTTAACAACCCTTCAAACGCAAGCGTGGAGATAGGCAACTGGACTTTAGAAAACGCGGATGGCGAAAGGGAAACTGTACCCGAAGGCACCACCCTTAATCCCGATGCTTATTATGTCTACTATCTCCCCTATCAATGGTTAAACAACAAAAACGAAACGATAACCTTAAAGGATTCCGAAGGGAAGGAAGTGGATAGAACACCGCTATTAAGCGATACGAAAGACGATAACCGTTGTTGGGTGCGTAACGATTCCGAATGGATTTTTGAAGTGAGAGATGAATTTGTAAAGCAGACTCCAGAACCTTCTACTACACCAAAGCCATCTCTTTCTCCAGCACCGATTGACCTATCGAAGCTTGCTGAGTCGGGGATAGTTACCACCGTAATAGATGGCGACACCATAGAGGTAGAAGATGTTGGACGGATACGGTTTGCGGATATTAACACGCCTGAGCTTGATACAGAAGAGGGTAAAGCCGCGAAAGAATATGTGAAGGGGCTATGCGAAGGAAAGGTGGTTTACCTTGACATAGACGACATTCACATCATAGACCAGTAGGCCGGATTGTTGCGGTGGTTTACATTCCTTATAACGAAACTCACAGGGTTAACTTAAATCAGTTGCTTTTGATAGAAGGCTATGCAGAAGCGATGGATTATCCTAATGAGTTCAATCCGGATGTTTGGATGGAAAGCCCGTTGGAATACGTGGATATGACTCCAACGCCGGAACCTACCTTAACGCCAACACCTTCGCCTTCTCCAAGTCCAACAATTTCGTCAATACATACCTTTGGATTTTTGTTTACTATACTTGGCATAGTGGCTGCGATATATTTGATTATGCGAAAGCGTGAAGGTGTAAGATAGTATGAAACCAAAAACAATACTGTTCTTGTGTGTAACCTTTTTTAGTTCTATCGCTTTATAACAAACTTTTTGTGGAAAGTATCAAAACTAAAAAATCGAATAGTTTTTATATACCTATGTCATACCTGTGATAAAAATGTAGTTTAAGTCATCGGCGGTCATGCTTATGTACAGGCCTTGTACTTAACGGGGTATAGTGACTTAAGTGGCTACAAATCGTATGGTGGGATTGGAAAAAACTTATATACAATTCACATTGTAAATTATATATGGAGAGAGAAAAAGAGGTTGTAGAATTGGCTGACGCTTTAGAGAATGAGGTATTCAATAGAGAAAAATGCAAACAGTTTCTTCATTATATAATTCATCAATGCGTTCATTTAGACAATGTTGGCAAGACTGTATTATTTAAACTCTTATATTTCTCAGATTTCGATTATTACGAATTATATGAAAAGAAATTATCAAGTGAATCGTATCGTAAAATCCCACTTGGTCCTGCTCCATGTCATTTTGATGAAGTAGTAGAAGAACTTGAGAACGAAGATATTATTATGCAATTTATCGGACAATACGGAAAATACGATCAACAAAAGTTTTTATCACAAAAAAGACCAGATGTTAGTTTGCTTAATGGAAACGAAATTCAGGTTATCGATGATGTTATTTTAAAGTATTCACATATGAATGCTACACAAATAAGCGAGTTTTCACATAGGGACACGCCCTACAAAGCAACCAAAGATAATGACATTATTGACTATGAATTAGTATTTTATAGAGATCCTCTGTTTTCTGTAAGAGAATACGAAGATGACTGATTTTGAAGAAGTGCCTGAGTTCTCAAAAGATGTGAAAAAGTTGCATAAAAAGTTTAAATCGATATATGGTGACTTAGAAACTTTTAAAAAGGCGTTGATATCCGAATTACCAAATCGTCTATCTGGGACTGTTCGAGTTTCTAA
>QENJ01000281.1 GCA_013374505.1 Candidatus Methanophagaceae archaeon | reverse complement strand
TGGCTATTTTTGATGTTTTGGTACAGTTTTGGATAAGAATAATGTGGGTTTTGATAGGAAGTCGATGTGGGATCACTTTATGGTAGTTTACTATTTGCAAACACGATGAAAATATTGGGTGCGATGGATGAAAAATTAAAAAATCACTGACTTTTTCGATTGTGCCCATTTCAGACGTTTACGGCATCATTCTAACCCGTTGTAGCAGCCATCAGCACACCAATAACGGTCTTACCATCCTTTATCTCGCCGTTTCTTATTCTTTCCAATAAATCCGCCAGCCCCACGAACCGTATCGCAAGTTCCGCTTCAACGTCGTATTTTTGTTTTAACCCGCTCGCTTTGAACACATGTATTATCTCGCTACTGAACCCGGGCGAAGGAAAAAACGCAACCAGCTTTTCCAGGTTCGATACCTGAAAACCAGTTTCCTCGATTATCTCCCTGCGGGCACACTCTTCCGGCGATTCGCCTGCTTCAAGCGTACCTGCAGGTAGCTCTAAAGTTATGCTCTCCACCGCCTTTCTGTATTGCTCCACTAACAACACCTCTTTGTTCTCGTTCAATGCAACAATAGCGGCAGCACCCGGATGCACGACAACCTCACGCTTCTTTGTTATGCCCCCTGGTAAGGAAACCGTATCCACCCGTAACTGAACAACCCTGCCGTTATATATCTGCTCACGTTCGATGGTCTTCTCTTCGTTCATAGAGGTATGTTGTAAGAGCAAGCAAATATTTTTTTGAAAACCTGCAAAAACCGAAAACAATTTTATGTTTAGTGGTTTATTCTTGCACATCTGTGGTTGTAATATGGAAAGAAGTGTGAGGGAAATAGATAAGGTAATATACAGACCAATTGGAGTCATACATACGGAATTCAGAACTAAAAAAGAAGCACCAATTCAAAGCGTGTTTGCAAAAGACGCTAAGGGCGAAGTGGAGGTATATCCAGAATATGCTGAAGGACTCAAGGACCTCGAAGGCTTTTCGCACATCATCCTTATTTACCATTTTCATCTCGCGGATGGATATTCATTAATTTCAATACCGTTTTTAGAAGAAGCACAACACGGGATCTTTGCGATAAGGCATTTCAAAAGACCAAATCCCATCGGGTTGTCTATCGTGAAGTTGAATTGGGTGAGAGGGACTAAATTGGAAATAAGTGAAGTTGACATCATAGACGGAACGATGCTACTCGATATAAAGCCGTTCGTGCCACTGTTTGACAATAGAGCGAATGCAAAAAGTGGATGGCTCAGTAATCCTAACCTGGACATGGCCAAGGGCGAATCCAGCAAGCATAGGCATGAATAGGTAACTTGTTTCTGGGTGAGTCCGTCATTATTAATGGCATAGCCTATGTTGATATTGAGTGTATAAATTAAGTTTGTTCAGAAAGAGAAAAAAAAAACGAAAACCTTTTTATGTCGAATAGCACATACCTGCATATCGGTGATATGTAATTAATGGAAAGCAGAAAAATTTTCGCATTGGGAATAGTGATTGCATGCGTATCCGTAGCGGCTTTTTACGTCAGCCCAGTAGGTGCTGAGCAGGATCAGACAATCAAAATCTTCCACGCCGGCAGTTTAGCCGTGCCTTTGGAAGAAGTAGAAAAACAGTTTGAGGCGGTGCATCCGAACGTGGACGTACGGCGTGAGTCATTGGGTAGCATAGCGGCGATACGACAGGTAACGGATGTTGGGAAGAACGGAGATGTGGTTGCATCTGCGGATTACACGCTTATACCAAGTATGATGTATCTGGAGTATGCAGATTGGGTGGTACGATTCGCAACGAATGACCTGGTGCTTGCGTACAATCCGGAGAAGAGCAAGTATGCAGAAGAAATCACGCCTGATAACTGGTACGAGATTCTGCGCAGAGATGATGTGGTCTACGCATTCTCAAATCCGAATCTCGATCCTTGCGGCTATCGAGCGGTGATGGTGTTTCAGCTTGCGGAACTGTATACCGGTGATGACATGATATTTGACGATTTGATTAGCGACAACACTGCGATTACAATAAGTGAAGAGGAAGGCACGTATCTAATAAAGACGCCGGAAGACATGAAGCCAAATACCGATAAGGTAAGCATAAGGCCGAAATCAGTTGAGCTCGTAGCGATGGTAGAAGAAGGTGGGTTGGACTACGCTTTTGAATACAGAAGTGTTGCCGTTCAGCATAACCTGAGCTACGTGGATTTGCCAACAGAGATAGACCTGGGCAACGCAGCGTATGAAGATTTCTACAATAAAGTCAAATTACAAAGAGCTGATGGCGAGACAATCACTGCAAGTACAATTATATATGGTATAACCGTTCCAAAGAATGCAGATAATCCCGAACTCGGGCTGGAGTTCGTGGAGTTTGTGATTGGCGATGCGGGGCAGAAGATTTTCGGCGATAGGGGACAAACTCCGATCGTTCCGGCATTGGGAAGTGGTAATTTACCAGCCGAATTAAAGCCTTATACTAAGCAGATGTTGACACTTGCAACAGGAAGTCCATACGAGCTTGGTTTGATAAATGGATTGGCTAAACCGTTCGAGGAGAACTATGACTGCATTGTGGAGGTGACTAAAGCATCGACTGGGCAAGGATTGGATCTGGGTAGAAAGGGTAAAGTGGATCTCACTTTAGGTCATTCTAAAGAGGCTCTCGATACGTACATAGAAGAAGGATATGGTACGGATAGAAAAGCCGTTATGCACAACTATTTCGTCATCGTAGGTCCGGAGGATGATCCTGCGGGCATAGGTGATATCTCTAATCTTACAGAAGCACATAGAAGGATTGCAAATACGAAGTCACTGTACCTCTCAAGGGGAGATGAAGGTGGAATGCACAAGGGAGAGAAAGCCATCTTGAAGGAACTTGCTATAGATCCCTCGGAGGAAGATTGGTATTTGGTAAGCCACGATTTCATGATGGCGTCCTTAAGAATGGCGAATGATGTAGGGGCATATCATATGGCTGATTCGAGTACGTTTACGGCGATGAGTGATAAACTAAGTGGTTTAGATCTTTTAGTTGTAGGCGATCCAAATAGATACGAAGTAGCGGTAGCAAACCCTGAAAAGTACCCGAATGTCAATTATGACCTTGCAAAGGCGTTCAGTGAATACATTACATCTGAAGAAGGACAGACAATAATCGGTGATTTCGGAATAGATGAATACGGTGAGCCATTATACCATCCGGATGCTGTTAAAAATACGTTAACATTGGCAACCGGCAGTCCGTATGAACTAGGATTGATTGACGCTTTGAGCAAACCGTTCGAGGAACGATATGGCTGCAAAGTAGAAGTAACGAAAGCGGGCAGTGGTGCATCATTAGATCTCGGTAGAGAAGGCAAGGTGGACCTTGTAATGGTACACGCACCGGGAACAGAGGAGCAATTTGTCGAGGATGGCTACGGGTTAAACCGGACTTATATGATGTACAACGATTTCGTGATTGTGGGTCCAAAGGACGACCCCGCGGGTATACAGGGCATGACAGACGTTGCAGAAGCGTACAAAAGAATCGCAAATACAAACTCGCTGTTCTTTTCACGAGGTGATAATTCAGGAACGCATAAAAAAGAGATGGCGATCTGGGCAAGTGCAGGGGTAACACCCAAAGGGGCCTGGTATAAAGAGACAGACGCTTTTATGGGCGATACACTAAAAATAGCGAATACTGAGCAGGGTTACTTCATGACCGATAGGAGCACGTATGTAACGTTGAAGAAAGACCTGGATCTGGACATTCTGGTTGAAGGTGATCCTGTGCTGGTTAATCATTACCATGCAATCGCAGTGAATCCTGCTAAACATCCGACTGTGAACTATGAACTGGCTAAGGAGTTTATTGCGTTTGTGTCATCGCCGGAAGGGCAGGAGGTGATTGGCGACTTTGGCAAAGACGAGTTTGGTGAGCCACTGTATCTTGTAGCAGCACCTTCGCCAACAGTAACGTCAAGCCCTGTAGTGTTACCAACGACTGTGCCTCCGGCAACTACAATGCCAAGTCCAGCGGCAAGTCCCACGCCACAGACACCCTGTTTCGGGGTGGTATTCGCGGTTACCGCACTGTTAGCCGTTAGTTATGTCAGGTTGAGAAAGAGAAGGGAGTAAAAGCGAGGAGAATATAACACGGTAAGGTATCATATCGGATGGCTGGTATTACGCCCCATTTTTATCCAATGGCTTAGTACAGTCATCTGCGTGAGGCGGACGTTGTACCGTCTCACGCTTTTTTTTCCGTTTAGACATGAAATAATAAACAGCAAATTAAGATTAATTACACACAACCGTTCCCTGGAAAAGAAAGCGTGACCAAAGAAACATGTTTTTTCCCTTTTAGTACATGTTTTCTTATTCTAAAACCTTAACTCCGCAGGGATGGGGAATAGCACATGATAAAAAGCAGAAATTCGAAGTTAATTCATCATTTAAGTCTGTTACGATTGGTTTTTTATAGCACAAACATACTCCCTATATGGGGAATGAGGAAAAGACAATGGTATCTGTTCTATTTAGTGTTTGATCAGCAAAAGATAAGATATTACTAGGTATTTGGTGAGACATATCCCCTACGTGATTCGGGGTTAAGGTCTAAAAAACAAAAAGCTTTTATAATCCTATGATAACTATGTAGTTTAAGTCATCGGTACTCGTGCTTAAGTAAGTGATATGTGACTAAACATGAACACAGAAAAATAAGGGTGATAAAGAATAAGGAAAAATCATTTGATTACACCCCACATTCCGCACTTTAAGTTTATAAAGACGGTATTTCCTGAATTTCAATCCGCTATGAACCTGTTAAATGAGGTAAGTTATACCGATTTACATTCATATTGCAGATGACACCTCGGACTACATTCTTTTTTTCGCTATTCTCTCTCGATTTCGTATGAAAAAGTGGATGGGGTAGACTAACAGCCTCTTTCTTCTTCCGCTTTGCCATGCCACGATCCTCAGTAGTACGCAATTCCTATCCATAACAGGTACAATACATCTTCTCATACTCACTGCCGAGCAATGCGCGGATTTTTCCATGAATCGGTCTTAAATTCAAGACCTTCACCATTTTGGATCCCACGTAAAGGAGGGTAATACCCTCAAATACCTGAAATACTCGTCTCATCGTTGGTTTCTTCGTTGGCTTTTTCTTTTGATCGGGTATTGTCTCGTTTTCGCTCTCCAGCGCTTCCCGCAACTTCTTCTCCGCTAAACTATAAACCACGAGCGCAAGTCCCATTACCATCACCATTGCAACTATCCTGCCCTCATTCTTCAGAAACATACTGTTGGCAAAGAAGAAAGGGTCCTTAAGGAATCTAAAGCCTCTTTCCGCATATTGCTGCTCCTTGTAAGCCGTAAGTGCTTCTTCATCACTGAGTTTCTCGCTGTCCAACTCGTTTGTAGCAACAATGAATTTTCCAGCACTTCTTTTGCTTCTGATAACGTCTCTGGAACCCTTGTTATCCATGTATAGTCCTCAGAAATTTCTCCCAGATTCTTATCCGTATATACTGCACTGTCCCATACCCATATTTTGTCTTCGCCCCATTTCTCCTGCAATGACTGCCCATACTCTTTCACCATCTCCCTGAAATGGTTCTTGTCGGAAGTATTGCCACACAAAGCCTGTATAAAAACGGGCAAACTGTCAGACAGGACCAGAGAGATAACAAACTGTTTCAAATCGGGTCTACGGTCCTTGGAATAACCATGTGTTATCTCTAATCGGCACTGCATCCAGGTTCACCTTCTTCATGCTTATACTCGCCTTGAAGGTTTATTGAAGTGGTGTCACCGTGAAGGAAGCGCCCTGAACACTCTCTATAAGCATTGGCTGTAATCTGCATGAATGCACTCTCAGGGCCATTGTCGCGTAACTTATCTAAGGTCCGTCCCAAGACATCATCATTGAAATCGTCCGCCTTTAACCATTCCCTTATCAATAACTCCACTGGCTTTGTCGCCATGAACTCTGGGAATAGATACAGGGGTCGGTCAACAAATCCTAGGACGTTCAGGACCATGGCAACAACAGCCTCTCCGCAGGTCACCTTCTGGCGTGGATCCACGCCCACGATTCGGTCGATCTCGCCTGCTAAATCTATCT
>QENJ01000280.1 GCA_013374505.1 Candidatus Methanophagaceae archaeon | reverse complement strand
TGGAAGGAGCTGACAGATAATGTGAACATGCTGTCTGCAAACCTGAGAGATCAAGTGGGAGATATTGCAAAGGTAGCGACCGCATTAGCCGATGGAGACCTCACGCAAAAAATCACGGTGGAAGCAAAAGGAGATATACAGCAGCTCAAGGAGACGATCAACAGCATGGTTGATAAAGTCAACCTAATCGGCAGTGAAGTAACTCGATTAACCATGTTGTTGAGCGTCTCCTTGAGCTGCTGTGACTCTCCTTTTGCCTCCACCGTGATTTTTTGCGTGAAGTCTCCATCAGCTAATGCGGTGGCAACCCTAGCAACATCTCTAACCTGATTTGTCATGTTTGCAGCCAGCATGTTCACATTATCTGTCAGCTCCTTCCAGGCTCCCGCAACTCCCGGCACTTCTCCCTGTGTGCCAAGTTTCCCTTCTACGCCTACTTCCCTTGTTACCCTTGTTACTTCACCGCCAATTAGATTGAGGCAAGCAACAGTTTTATTGACTGTGTCAGCCATTACTTTGAAGTCGCCTGCCACCGGTATTGCAAACTTCTCCGTCAAATTGCCCCGGGATATGTGGCCAAGTATTCTTTCGATTTCAAGCGTGGATTTGGCGATAGCGTCAATTAAACCATTTAAGGCGTCAACAATGTCTTTCCAGCTACCTGCAACACCGGGTACTGACGCACGCTCGGTTAGTTTGCCTTCTGTACCTGCAACCTTTGCCGCTCGGCTCATCTCTGTTGTAACGCCCCCTACCATCTCTGCCATTTCGTTGTATGAGTCTGCCAGCTCGCCGTATATATCGTACTTCTCTTTTGGCAGCCTTAAAGTCAAGTCACCATTCTTAAAAGCGTCCATTGCCTCTAACAAGTGTCTCAACTGCCTTTCTCTATACTCTTCTTCTGTTTCTCCGTTGTAAACTTCTATCCTTCCACTCCCCGCATCCATCCCTCCTACTTCTACATCCTCAAACAAAGCCTTCCTGCCCGGTTTCCTTATCTTATCCTTTACCATATTCCCGCTCCCTCCTCAATTTTTGTAACCACCCGATGTATCCTGCATCCTAATCACTTCCTCGGCGATTTCTTTATACGCAATGCCCGCCTTACACTTCGGCTTGTAATGCGATATTGGTACGCCTTTCAACTGCGCCTCATAAACCTCAACCCCATAAGGTACGGTAAAAACGGAATCAAAAAACCCTTTCATGCCCTTCCTAATTTCCTTTACAGGGTCCCTTTTTCCTGTAATCCTGTAAAACAGCGATGCTTTGTTGCATCTTGTGAGAATAGCCATCCGCGGATTTATCTTGACACCGCTGCTTTCGTTAATATCATCAAAAATCAAGTTCAGTGTCTCAACCCCTTCTAATGCAAAAACGCCAGGGTCAAGCGTGACAAATGTGCAATCGGATGCCACAACACCATTAATAATAAAAAGACCTGGACCTGGCGGCGTGTCTATCAATATGTAATCATAATATTTCCTTATGCCCTCTATGCTGTGTTTAAGGATAGATATTCTGTTGTTCATTCTGTACAAGTAGGACTCAGCGCCAACAAGGTCAAGTGTGGCAGGAGCGAGATGAATGTTTTCTATCTCTGTTTCTAAGATCGCATCCTCTATCTTTACAGCTCCAACCATTACATCATACATTGATTCACCCAGATTATTCTTGTCAATGCCAAGTGCGGAAGTCGCATTTGCCTGCGGGTCCAGATCAATAACAAGCACCTTTTTAGCCGAAAGTGCAAGGTATCCGGAGATGTTTACGCAAGAGGTTGTCTTGCCGGTTCCGCCTTTGTGATGCGCAAATGCTATAGTTACGCTTACCATTTTTAATTATATAATACGTTTTCTACCGCAAGAAGGTTTTTTTAAAAAATCTAAATGCTTTATTCACTTTCCGCCTCTCCTGCTCTACTAACTGCATATCTAACACCCATAGGGCCAATTATTTCAAAAACGACCGTTGTTGCTGCGATTATTGTAATTGTCATAGCGCCAAGGTCTGCACCCACTTTTCCATAAGATGAAAGTTCTCCCGCAACAGTAACTGCTAAACCAACTGCTACTCCCGCTTGAGATAATAAAGCAAGACCCAAATATTTCTGAACGAATGGTTCTGCCTTCACCAATTTACTACCAAAGAATGCACCGCCCATTTTCCCGATTATCCTGCATCCAATATATATAAAACCTATTATACCCATTCCAATCAATAAATCAGGTCTTAGTTTTAACCCTGCCACAATGAAAAAAATAATGTAGATTGGAGGTAGGATACCTTCTACGATTTCAAAAAACGTTCTGCCTATCCTCGGAACTAAATTAATAAAAGTTGCACCCAAAAACATGCATGCCAATATGGAAGAGAAATGGAAGAATTCTGCCAATCCAACGCACATTAAAATGCCAGCCAAAGACATTACGAGAATGCTTTCTCTTCCTTTCACCTTTTTTGCTGAATAGGCAAGTAATGTTCCAATTGCAATTCCCAATGCAACTGCACCGAGAATTTCTATCAATGGTCTGATAATTATAGAAGAAACGGAAAGAGAATCACCTAATATAACTTTTACCAGGGCAATAGCAATTACGAAAAAGATTATTGCAACTCCATCGTCCAGTCCGACTATGGCTGTGGTCATCTTACTCAAAGTACCGCTTCTCGCTTTACAATCATGTAAAGCCGCTATCGTACCAGCAGGTGCTGTTGCCACACCGATAGAACCCAAAAGCAAACTCATCGCCCAATCGCGAGTGAAAAGAAATACACCTAAGGTAATAATTAAAAAGGTTGCAAAAGACTGGATTATTGTAATTACAATGCTTGATTTCCCAAGCATCTTTAAAAAATCAATCGTAAAACTTCCTCCTATAATGAATGCAATTAAACCGAGTGTGAAGCTAACTATTATATTTGTTTCATGATAACTCAAGTCTACAAGATGAAATGCAGGTCCCAATAGTATACCAACGACAATATATCCAACTATTGCTGTGAGACGTAAATGATGAGTTATTGTCCCTATAACAAACCCTAAAGTGAGTGCAATTCCAATCAATAAAATGACATTTTCTATTGCCATAATCTTATTCTTCAATTGGATTTTTTATAAAAACGTAAAATTTTCTTATCAAATGATGCAGTGTTATCTCACCTATTATTTCACTGTTTTCTACTACGGGAATTCTTCTCACCCTGTGATCAATCATTTTGTTTAAAACATCTTCCACTTTTTCCTCTGGGCTGCATCTTATTGGATTCCGAGACATGATGTGCCCTGCTTTCTCAAATGTTTCATAATGTAAAGACTTTTTACTGGGCAATCCAAAGAATGAAACTTCTTTTCTCGGATAAAAAATATCTAAAATATCGTGTTCTGTTATTATTCCTACCAACTTTTTGCTTCCTTTGCTTTCTACAACCCAGACATAATCCCTTCCTGTTAGGATAGCTAAAACGCAGCATATGCTCGCATCTTGTTCTATTAGCGGCATATCCCCGAGCCTCTTATTCATGATGTCTTTTGCAAGGATTTCATAAAATTGAGGTATCAACTGTTTCCCTTTTGCCTGTATTGTCATATTCCCAACTTTAAAGTAACTATCTCAAAGGGGTTCAACGTCAACTCTATCTTCTTGCCCTCGCACTTCAACTCTTTTTTCACGCCCTCATCCTCTTCTTCTAGCATATTCACCACCCTGACCTCTTTTGGCTCCTTGAACAGTGTTATTTTAGCGTCCGTCTCTTCGCCCTTCGTTTCGTAAAATCTTAGAATTACTTCATCTCCATCCTCCGCTTTTTTCAGCGCGGACATAAGGACGTTTTCTGGTTCTATCTCCAAAAAAGACAGGTTCAGAGGAATTTTCGTTTCCTCCCGCAACTGCATAGCATCCAAACGACAGTTGAACTCATAGGCCTGTTTGTAGGATGAAGCACTCCACCAATCTCCTTTGTGCGGATAAATGGAATATTTAAATACGTATCTTCTCAGCTCCTGTGCATTCGGAACCGGAATTGCCGGACCCATTCTACCATCTGAGGACAGCATTAAAACGCTTCTGAGCAGTGTTAAATAGATGTCACCATCTCTTACCTCGTTCTCCGGTGTCCCACGGTGAATCACGGTTAAGCCCTTCCTACCATCAGAATAATCAAACCATTTCAGCGAGGGGAATGTCCCGCAAGGGTCCTCCACCCACCCCCCTTTTGGCTTATAGTGCCACTGGTCTGTCGGTCGAGAAACAACGCCAAATTGAGTCCCACAGGCATAAGTCGAAGATTTCATGTCCGTGGAGAACCTAACCCTGATCCGAGCCCTCGGATGCCGGTCCACTATGATCGTGACGAAATCTATCCTCGGAATGTCCCGGTAAACTATTATCTTCTTTGTGCACTCCAGGAATTTGTGCCGCCAGATAAGTGGCTCCATCTTCTCCGTCAATCTATACGGCCAGCGTAGTGAAAAATAATCGGTCTCAACATTGATAACACGCCTCAAAGGACTTTTTTCTATACCAAAATTCTCCACCCGGAATGAGCCGTACTTCACTCCTTCCCCTTTTTCTGTCTTCAAAGGGGTACCTAATGTTGCACGGTGGTAGTAAAGATCGCCGGTTTCTTCCTCCAGTACAAGCTCATTTGCACTACAAATCTTCTCACGCGTCTCTCCACGCCCGTCCAGAGACACGTCAATCAACCCCGTGGAGGGATCAACATCTACCCCGAAGAATCTGTTTTCTATGGTGTTTCCCCGTTCCATGATAAAATTCGGGTCATATGGCTGCCGTTTAGGCTCACGCTCAAGGATTTTATAGACCTTATATCCTAATGCAGGAACCGTGGGAACAAATCCTATTCTCGCATATCTCAACGAGTCATCATCATACCTCGCAAATTTTAATACTTCCACATCTATCTCCTCGTCCCCGCTCTTTAATCCGCTAATCGTTACTATTTTACCCCGATCAAAGTTCAAATCCATCTCTATCCAGTTCGTTACTTCCCACGACAGCGAGTTAAATACTATCATATCCCCATAACCACGCATCTTCAGCAACTGTATGTGGGTCTCGTCTGATTCAAACCCTGTCTCTGATTGCGCCTCTACTACTTGAGTATGTACGCGATTGCAGCGGTTGGTCATCTCTGTATTGAAAAAGCCACGGAAATGCCGCACTTCTTCGTAACCCTCATCCATACCCGTTCCCGGGGCCACATCATGAAATGCAAGATACAAAATTTTACGCCAGCAATTTATCGTCTCTTCTGAGGGATAAGGATTATTCAACAGGTAAGCTATTGTACTCCACCGCTCACAATACGCTAACCAACCCTCGTACTCGCTAAGTTCCTGTTTTATCCACATCCTGCTCGAGCAACAACTTGGAAATACCTCTGAATACTTACCTGAATACATCTCCCCCTTCCGGACTTCCAGCTTGATGTTATTCTCTTTTATTTCCTTGTCCAGCGCTTCAAAGAATTCCACTGGCGTTGCAATCTTCATCTCCACGTCTTTCTTCTCGTTCCACGCAGTTACCGCCATAGATGTTTCCGGCTGCGGTGCAGTAACGCCACTTCCGGAAGGCATCAAGATTTGAGAGGTAGCTGCCAGATCTTTTAGTTTATCATAGCTTTCGTCCAGCTTTGTCAGGTCCAACCCTGCTCTGTATCCAAAAGGCATCCAATGCGCTAAAATCTGCGTTCCATCCAAACCCTCCCATAGGAACTCCGAAGGTTTTCTCTTTGGCACCCCCCTTCGAAAGGCAATATATTTATATCCTAATTTTTTATACATCTGTGGTAGCTGGGCATTCAACCCAAAGCTGTCTGCCTGCCACATTACGGGAACGTCAACCCCAAACTTCTCCTTCACGTATCTCTTACCTTCCAGGACCTCCCGTATCAGTGTTTCTCCTTCCGGAAGCATCGTATCTGCCATCAGATATTCGCCATCGGCAATCTCTATCTTGCCTTCCCGTATATACTTCGCAATCTTTGCGAATACTTCCGGATACCTCTTCTCCAACTCCGCCAGCAGAAAGGTCTGCTCTATCATAAACTTGTAATTTGTTTTTTCAATAAGCTCCACCACTTCCTTCAGAATGAGCACCATATTGATGTGGAAATAATCCTCCTTCG
>QENJ01000113.1 GCA_013374505.1 Candidatus Methanophagaceae archaeon | reverse complement strand
ACTCGATCTCGATGGCAAGATTCTCGTTCTCGACAGGGGTTTCTTCTCTGAAGGTACCATAAAGTTCCTGGGAGGTAAGAAGGGCAAGAAGATCTCCTACGTGCTTCCGACAAAGAGGAATAGTCGGTATTACGATACACGTATCCACCGGATTTGATAAGCCCTTTATTAGGATCAAGTGTTCCAAGATATTTTGAGATTTTTCTCGGCTTTTTGAGTGCTTTGTCCCAGTAAGTGCTCGAATGATACACCTAGTAACGTTTTCTCCGCATCTTTACCTCAAGGCATTTTACACCTTGACCCCTCTGTTCCTTCACCCATTCTTTGACCCATTGTTCCATATTAGGTACATGGGGAATAGGTCACTATAAAAGTATCTGTTTTTATTTATGTCTGATTGGCAAAAGAGGGAATATTACGGGATAATCGGATTATACCTATTCCCTATTCAAACGGAGTTAAGGTTTTAAGATTTATTACGAATCGTCTGAGAATGAATATTGTGCCCTAGTAAAAACTGGTCCCAATTATTTCAATTTTGTTCGGGTAGAATAGGGGTGATTGACTATATTTACCCTACATAGTATCTTTTTAGTTGCAATCCAAACACCATATTTGGATTTTTGCATTATCATAGATACTATCCTTCTCTTGATGAACAGACATAATAAACGTATTATCCCCTACATCTTCGTTCTCCATTACATATGACAGATTATATCTGGTAATGATTTTTCTTCCCCATCCACTATCGAATTCCACTGTATTAAGCATGCATCGATAAAAGCCAGTATATGGTGTTCGAGGTGTTCGTACGTATGGTCCATCCATATAAAATGCGGTTGATAATGGCGAGTTATTCGATATCTTTATCTCGGTTATTTTAGTTAACCCATAAGTTAGATCAACACTGTCACTACCTGTTAATGTTGGCACTTCTGAGACAGCAAATATTCTTCTTGCTATTAAGTCATCATCCCCGACTACAATTTTGTCCCTATCTATATTATCCTTAATCCATAATGCCGCAACATATGTTCCATCTTCCATATACCGCTCATTATAGGTTGGTCTGCCTTCAATATTTGTATGATAATGCTGATAAAATGCTGAGAAGCTTATAGAAAGCAACAAAGTAATAACTATTATAGCGAATACACATTTTGCTCTCTTATCATGTGCCTTGACAACGTTCGTTAGGCTTATACCAGCCAAGATAATTGCAAAAACAATGGCAAAAGATTTTGTATAACGATATATAAACAAAAATGGTGTAAGGCATATTAAACTAAGCATTAAAAATCCTTCTTCAAATGTTTTGCCTTGCTTAAGCAAAAGATATATTAAACCACCAACAGCAAAAATAAGCAACATACCAACTGTCCTCACATAGGTTTTCATGATAAGCTCATACCAAATATACCTTGTTCCGGTTTCACTAATGAACATACGTGTAAAAAAGGGAATTAAAAGCATAATAACAAAAAAACCAACGAAAGCGATATTAGCAAAGTCCGGTATTTTTACTTTTATGTGCCCTTTTAATCTGTAAAGCAAAATAGCAGCAACATAACTAAAAATAACTGGAATAGTAAAATAGAACAGATGATGCGTTACAACAAGCACCATAAACAAAATAATAACTAAAGGAAGGTATTTCAAAGAATCACGCGTTTTTAAAAGCAGATAAATGAACAGAGGTAACAATACAATAAGAAGACCTCTTGTGGATAACACCCACATTGAAAGACCTAGCACTCCTGGTGCAGTAGAATAGCCAAAAGCAACTAAAAACTTGAAAAGGTCATTGTCTCTTATTGCCCCTGCTAATATGTATGCAAAGAATATAGTAAAAATCCCTGTAAGCGTGCAGAATAGCCACACTGTCCATTCCATGTCAATACTTGTGCACTGCGACATACCGGAAACGAGAAAAGGAACAGAACTCGCATAAGAACATGGATAAAATCCACCTATTGATAATAGATTTACCCACCACCTTGCCCAGCCAAACTCAGAGATTGAGTTTGCCAATGCCTGGATTGTAAATGTGTCCCATCCTATTTCATGTGGTGTTGAAGAATATCTTAGGATTACACTTAGTGCTATTAAAAATGTCCATAAGGTGAATCGAACACGATTTGTGAATTTATTCCTGGCAAACATAATTTATTGCATCCTCAAATACTGTAAACATTTTTTTGCAATCATTTATTTCTTCAAACATTCTTCTTGAATTATCTCCTAAAAACCTCGCTAATTCCGGATTTGAAAGTAGTTTATATAATGCATCATATAATTCTTCAACATTCTTGTTTTTAACTATATACCCATTATAAGCATCTCTTGCTAAATCATCGGCGGCGCCAACGGCATCAGTTGTGATAATAGGCTTGCCAAAAGCCATTGCTTCATTTATTACTAAGCCCCACGCTTCGTATTGATCCCCAATAAGAATTGAAGGTAAAACAAATACATCACAAGCTTTATAGTAAGACGCCTTCTCTATATCTTTATAACCTGTAAAAATGATATTCTTTACATATAACTCTTCAGCCAAATTTTCACATTCTTTTCTAAAAGGACCATCTCCTACAATTATGAGAAAAACATTTTCCATTTTTTTTCCAAGTAAAGAAAATGATTTTATTAAATAATCCACTCCTTTCAATCGAACAATCCTACCAACGTATAATACAATTTTCTTGTCTTCCAAACCCAATTCTTCTCTCAAATCTTTGATTGGTGTTTTACTATAATCAATCGCACATTGGGGATACGTAAAGATCTTCTCAACTGGTACATCAAGTTTTAGATATGCTTTATAAGCTTTAGTTCCCGTAGCGATAATACCATCAGCATGTTTTGCAATAAATCCTGTAGCGATATTCCGCAATCTTCTTAAAAAAGAGTTAGAAGGGAAATACCAAAATTCCGTCCAAAATATAAACTTTTTTCCAGTAATTTTTGCTATTGGGAAACAAATATACCGGCTAGTTGACGTTAAAACGATATCATAATCTCTTCTTAATAACTCTCTTATTAATCTTAGATACATGATAACAGATTGACCTCGCACCATTAATTTATCACTTTCTATTACTTTATAACTCCATTCCCGTGGGATTTCCAAATGTTCTTCCTTAACAGCACCTTGACCTCGACCTTGTTTAGTAAAAATAAAGTCGATATCATACATCTTATTTAACTCGCTAAAAAGTGGTAATCTATAATCCATAAGCGCAGGATGAACAAAAGCAATTTTCATATAGATCATCTCCTCCATCTCAATTTTTTTCTTAATTCGTTCTTATAATAGTCTATTACTTCTTTAGATTTATGCCAATAAAAATAATCTCTAATCTCTTCATTATCTATTTTACCCAATTTTTTTAGAGCGCTACTGATATAACCGTGCAAATAGGCAAATCCGGTATAATACGGGCTTTCAAATAAAAGTTTCAATCCTTTTATCAATACGTAAAGTGGATGAAAATTTATAAAATATGTTGCTTCTCCATATTTTTTATATCCTTTCCATAGTCCTTCCGCACTACTCGTCCTCCTTGTTTGGATTGCTTTTATTTCATTGAATCTTTCAGTTTTCCACCCCTTTAATCTTGCAAGAACATTTGATACCGCATCAGCTGAATAACTGATAGGATATCCACCGGTTTCTTCATAACATTCTTTCCTCCATAATCTTATACCCCCAAGTGGAATATAATTTCGAGTATCCATAATTAATTTGTTGTTGAAATCATAGCCACTACCGCTAGCAATACCCAATTCTCGGTTTTTTTCAAATTCCTTGATTAGTTTTTCAAAAAACTCTATCTCTAATATCATATCAGCGTCGACATTACCTATATAATCAAAGTGTATATTATGTGCTTTGCAATATTCGATTGCAAATTCAAATCCTTTATTGTACACAGAATAGACATGTTTTCCCAAGTCTCTAAAACCTCCTTCCAATAGTATACCGTGAATCCATTCATATCTCCCTTTTGCTTCCTCAATCATTTCAGGTGATCTGTCTGTACTTCCATCGTCCACTATAACCCATAGTACGGGTCTGACTGTTTGCCTTACTACCGATGGAATGAGCTTTGGCAAATTTTTCTCTTCGTTTTTTACCGGTGTGACAAGGATATATGGGGGCATTGTAACCTTATTCATTATTATCCACTGATTTTACTTTGAAATGTTATTGCCTGCTTTAATCAGTGCATTTACATCAATTTCCTTTTCTTCAAAGTATTTTTTTATTGATTGTTTTGCAATATCCGTTTTCTCTCTAAAATACTCAATTGATCTCTCTTCAAATGATTTTTTCCCACGGTAGGGCAAATAATAAAACTTAGTGAAAATAGCACTCATAGGACCAATATAACACGTAGGCTGAGTTTTGTAGAATAAATACTCGTATGGAAATTTTCTGCGTTCGACTTTTTTATCTACGAACCCAAGTTCAAACAGCCTGTGATGCGGATTTTCTTCATAATACACGGGTGTGATATGGGTAATCCCATAATCACTGCATAATCTATTCTTGAATTTAAGGTGTTCATCTATCAAACCTGGCACGGGATTAAAAGGAACCGCTTGAGTCTCACCAGATGCACAGTACGGGATACTATTTTCAAGATTATAGATTATTGTTCTTGCAAACATTGCTATTCTACATGCGGCACATTCACATTCTATGAGAAAAAGTCCATATTTCTTAACGTCTTGTTTCCATATACCATGGTATAACTTTTTTCTCAGCAAATCGAAATCAATTATTCTATGTATAATTTTTTCGTGCCCAAACCTATCTTTAAGCTTATTAGCATTAACTTCTGATCTTTCAGTAAAATCACTGTTTGAATGGTAGAATGTTAATAGGTGGATTTTTTTAAATGTTTTACATAGTTTGAATGCGGCAAGAGTAGAATCCCAGCCACCAGTGAATAATAGACTTACTTCTTTATTTTCCATTTCCATTGTGGGTCTCCCTGTTATGTTCTTGTTTTTGTATTGTCACCAAATTTGATATGAATTTGTAGTCTTTCAACTTATACGCTATTAACGACATTGCATGTTTATAAGTCTTCTGAAGACGGAATGGCAAAAATACCGCAGGTATAGTGAGTATAATTGCCACACACGCTTTGATAGGTTTTAACAATTTCTTCACACTTTTGCCCATATTATTATTCCCTGAACGCACAATTTTCGATAAACTCCACCATAAACTTCGTGGTATCTATCTTCTCGCTTAACATCTTCTCCCGCTTTCCTTGCCATCTCTTCTTTATATTCTCATCTTCTAAAAGCTCGACTGCCTTTGCAAACGCTTGTTCTCGGTTTTTGAATGTATATGCCAGATCATATTTCTCTTCAAGTTCATCAAGATACCCTCGTCTGGTCGTTGATACATATAAAGAAGGCACACCCAATACCGCCGCTTCCGATGCTGTCTTAGCCCCTTCTCCTATATACATCGTAGCGAAATAAACAAAATTGTGAAAATCAGTTGTTGGTACCGTGACCCTATATTTTTCTAGCTCGCTATCCAATTCAACTTCTGAAGTCAAAAACACCTGCCCATAATCCTCCACTTTTTTTATGAATTCCCGCATTTCCCTTCCAGACTTGAAATCAAATCCTGATTTTACACCAATGTCATGGTGCGATACCAAAGCAGAAACCCTTAGCAGTATATATCTATCATTCCTATTCAAATTCAACTCTTCTAAAATCGCAGGATTCGGTTTGAAGTAGTTAGGGTGCAAATAGGCAAGTTCATAATAACTATTAAATCTGACTTGTTTTGGACCTAAATCTCGTTTAAAACAAGAAGGCGTGCATACAACATCTGTGAACGGTAACATCAACCTGATAGCTAACTTAGCACGCTCTGTATTTGTAAACGCAATATGTGGCTTCCGAAATAGTTTGCTTACCTGTGCAGCATACGGCGAGCCGGGGCTTATGAAAATGTCTGGTTTGAATCTCTTTGAGACTTTATATAACCAGATGTCATTTCTAAGCACACCTACAGCCTTACTCGCAAGCCCTTTATAATGTTTCCTCAACTCATAATCAAAACCATAGCCATCCAGTATCATCGCTGTATTCTCTTTATCCGCCGCTGTTATTTTCACTTCGTGTCCCCTTTTTTCTAACTCCTCCATAACATTCCTAAATAAGTTCACATCCGTTGGGTGCCC
>QENJ01000279.1 GCA_013374505.1 Candidatus Methanophagaceae archaeon | reverse complement strand
CGTGTTCTCGGCTGTTTCGTCCTTTTTTTGTAGCTGATTTATGGCATAAATGAGCGTAGAAGTCGCCTCTGCCTTCAGTTTCTCATCAAGGAAGGTAATTATCTGCTCTTTCCCTCTTTTTCGCATGTAATGCCTGATTGATTTGTGGATGTATTCGCCTTTGTGGTTATGGCCAAGCATGGCGGCATTTACGCCCTCCGAGTACGTGAATATCTCGCTCAAATCTATCGCTGCGAACTCACCGCCCACCAAAAATTCATTCATATACGCAGTCATTACCTTTCTGCGTGAGCCAATATCGCACAAAAAAGGGCCTAAAAATTTATTAGAAAGTCCCCAATATAGACTCCAAAACGTAAGCCATACAAGTGGGAAAGTTACTTCCTCTCGGATGAATCATACTTTCTGGATAAAATACTGAATCTCTCAACCGGAAGGAATCTGCGTATTGAAACGACATTTAGGCTCATTCTTTACAAACCTTTTCAAATATCGCCTTCACCGCGACCACCGCTTTAGAATCTTCCGGTAGCTCCAGTATCGGTTTACCCACTAAATCAAACGCTCTTATGTGCTCATCCTCGGGAACCGTTCCTACAAGCGTAAGCCCACTATCCTTTACCAGCCCAGCCAAAGCAGCCTTCACTTCCGCGTCTTCTGTTACCTTGTTCAGCACCAGATAGATCTGCCCGAAGTCAATATGCAGCTTTTCTGCAATGTTCTTTATCGCAGCTGCCGTGTCTATGCCTCGTTTCGTCGGGTCACTAACCACGAGCATCGTATCCACGTCCCGAGTCGTTCTGCGGCTGAGATGCTCAAGCCCTGCTTCGCAATCTATCAATATCGTAGAGAACCGAGAAGACAACTTATCTATGAAATGCCGTAGCATATCGTTTATCAAGCAGTAGCAGCCCGGGCCTTCGGAACGACCCATGACTATTACCGAGAACCGTGCGGTATTCAGCATTATCTCCTCTATCTTGTACTCAATTAGCATATCGGTTGGCATATCCTCGGAGAAGAATACACCGCTTGGCGATGCTATCTCTTCTCGCACGTCACCTAACGTTTTAGTCACCTTTACGCCTAACGTGCTGGGCAAGCTCGCGGCAGGATCGGCATCTATAGCAAGCACTCGTCCGCCACCTGCTTTGTTCTCAGCCAGGAATTTCAGCAGTAACGAGGCTATCACTGTCTTACCCGTACCGCCTTTTCCTGCTACTGCGATTATATTCGCTCCGTTTCTATGCGACATGGTTTTTAGTTTTTGGTTCTATAATTTTGCTCTACACAGCTAACATGTTTGCTATAACGGAGCAGTTCAGCCCGAAGAATCCTGCGGGAACCGCGCATCTATTGACCGAGCATGCTTATCCATGCCCTCTGATTCACACAAACGCACCACCACGTCCTTTATATTCTCTAAACCTTCCTTATCCAGCCACTGTATGGTCATCCGGTGCATAAAATGGTCCACGTCAAGCCCTGAGTATAAGCTCGCATAGCCGGCCGTAGGAAGTACATGATTCGCACCTGTTGCGTAATCGCCCGCCGCTACCGGCGAATAGCTACCCACGAATACCGACCCGGCGTTTCTTATTCGTTTCAATACCGCCATCGGCTCTTGTACCATTATCTCAAGGTGTTCCGGTGCATATTCGTTCGCAAAATCTATGCACTCGTCCATGCTATCGCTGATTAGTATCCAGTTCTGCGCGGTTTCTCCGGCTTCTGCCTTGAGTCCGTGCTCCACTTCGGTCGCTAACCTTTCAGAATCCGTGACAAGAACCGCTTTTGACTTCGTTCCATGCTCTACCTGTGCCAGCATATCCGCAACGATAAAAGCAGAATCCGCGGTTTCATCTCCGATTATCAAAATCTCGGACGGTCCCGCCGGGAAATCTATTTCCACACCTTCTTCTCGTGCTTGCATCTTCGCCACCGTTACAAACACATTTCCTGGTCCCACTATCTTTTGCACCTTCGGGACGGTTTCCGTACCAAAAGCGAGAGCTGCTATCGCTTGCGCACCTCCTACTTTGAATATCCGCGTGGCACCTGCGAGACTCGCAGCAACTAACGTGCATGGGTCCACATTGCCATCCTTGCCCGGCGGTGTGCATACCACTATATCGCGTACACCAGCAATCTCCGCAGGAATCACGCACATCAAGGCGGTACTGAAGTAAGATGCCGGTACATAAGCGCCAACCCTCTCGAAAGGCACATACTTCTCGCCGATGAAGACGCCGTCTGTAAATTCTTCCAGCCATGCTACCCGTTTCTGCCGGCAATGGAAATTGCGTATCGCCAGATATGCTTCTTTGATGCACCTCTGCGTGTCACGATCCACGCGCATTTTTGCTGCTTCTATCTCGTCCTGCGTTACTTCTAGCTCTTTCAGTTTGACGGAATCGAATTTATCTGTGTATTCACGCAGTGCGTCATCTCCTCGGGTCTTTACCTCTGCGACTATCTCCTGCACCAGCGGCATAACCGCCGTTAAGTCCTGCGTTCTACTGAAAAAATCATGCTCTTCTTCTACTTCTTTCAGTTTCTTTATCATCTTTTCTCTACAACGTATCTATCAACTTACCACTTCTATCTTCTTTTATCTCACATTTATTCTCTAAATTCTTTTTGTGCAAAAAATCCTCAATGTTTATAAATGATGCTCTACTATACTACACAAACTAAAGTATATTGAAGGTGACAAGTAAAGATGACAAAATCAATGGAGAAAGAAGAAGAAGATAGTGGCGGAATTGATTATAGTATTCCAATCCCCGAGGGCGTAAATGTTACAATCGAGGGACGAAAGGTGAAGGTGGTAGGTCCGAAAGGCGAGCTAGCACGAGTATTATGGTATCCCCAGTTGCATATAGCGGTAGCGGAGGCCGATAATGGCTCGGAAGTGGTTATAAAAAGCGACTCGTCACGTAAGAATACAAGAGCCATGGCGGGAACCTACCGGTCCCATATTAACAATATGATTATCGGTACGAACGAAGGCTTCTTTTATAAGTTGAAGGTTCTGCATGCTCATTTCCCTATGCAAGTGGCTTTAACGAAGGAAGGCAATGCCATATCTATTTCAAATTTCTTGGGTGAGCGAAAGGCAAGAGTCGCAAAAATTATGGAAGGTGCAAACGTAGAAATAAAGGGTAAAGGCTCCGAGATAGTAGTGTCCGGGATAGATAAGGAAGCGGTAGGGCAGACAACAGCAAATATAGAGCAAACGACACGAATAAAGCGTTATGATCCAAGAGTCTTTCAAGATGGTATTTATCTCGTAGAGAAAGGACTGGGCACCGAAGCAGGAGGTACTTAGTTACATTATTAACGTTAGGATCGAATCATGCCTGAGATAATAGAAGGGATAAGTCCGACAAGGATGGAATTGTTGCGGATGAACCGGCGGGCGAAGTTAGCGGAGAAGGGGCATGACCTGCTGCGTGAGAAGCGGGATGCGTTAATTTCTGAATTCCTGGATGTGGTCTGTGAAGTAAGGGAGGCGCGTATGAACGCCGAATCTAAGTTAAAAGAAGCTTTTGAAGCGTTAATCATAGCTCAGGCGTTGCTGGGCGTTGAGCAAGTACGGCAGTTGTCTTTGATGACGCCACAGGAAATTTCACTGGAGTTCTCGTCACGGAGCATAATGGGTGTGCAGGTGCCGACATTAGACTTGAAAAGCGGATTGGTGAGAACTGTTACGGGCCGCGGTTATGGACTCGTGGACTCGGATGCCGCGGTGGATAGCTGTGCGAGAAACTTTGAGGAAGCTTTGGAATTGATAATAAAGCTTGCGGAGCAGGAAGAAGCAGTGAAGAATCTCGCGGGTGAAGTAGAGAAGACAAAGAGACGAGTGAATGCGCTTGAATATATCATGATTCCACGTTTGAAAGCGACACGAAAGTACATTCGGATGCGGTTAGAAGAGATGGAACGCGAGAATTTCGTGCGGTTAAAGAAGATAAAAGCGTTGTTGGATCAACAGTAGTAGCACTTTCTTGCGGCTACGGTTGAGCAAAACTACTACAGCTTTTGATGAATCGCCACTCCGATCACCGATATGGAACGCAAGGGACAACCTCGTCTATACCGATCCAAATCCACTTTAGATGCTGTCCGATAATCAGATATTGCGTAAAAATGGGTGCTTAATATTGGCTATAAAGCCATATTTAGACTGCTTTTTACTGCAATCTTGAATGGTGAGGCAGCCTCTTTAATTTATATTCCAAAAAGGGACTTGAAACTAATAGAAGAGCGAAAGGAAAATGGACCTCGAAGGATTCACGAAACGGAAACTAAGAGCAGGCGATACAGACGCTAAAATAATCGCAGAGATGAGTACTCGCATAGAAGAGATAAAACGCACCAGTATAATAACGAACGCAACAAAAGAAACCGCGGACAAGCTTGCAAAAGCCGTATTGGAAGAAGCTAAACGAACACTTGATTTAAAAGACGAGTTCGCCACGGAAATCTTATCCGGTGTGAGAATGGGCGAAATGGGCGTTGGATCACGTGGCTCCGGCGATTTTTATGTGCATGAAAAGATAGGCGAGCTGATAGGTGCCACAGGTGCTGTGGTTGATTCATCAAGCCTGAGTGACTCGGGCGTGGTACGTTTGCCTGCTACGAATAAGGATAAGAGCAAATTCGTGGTTGTGACGGTGGATGGGATGCACTCGCGACTGAGCGATTTCCCGTTTCTTGCCGGGTTTCACGTGGCTCGTGCCGCACTCCGAGACGTGTATGTCCTGGGTGCCGTGCCCGTTGCGTTGTTATCCGACATTCATGTAGCAGATGACGGTGATGTGGGTAAGATATTCGATCACATTGCAGGTATCTCAGCGGTATCGGACGCTACGGGTGTGCCGCTTGTGACGGGTTCGACACTGCGAATAGGTGGTGACGTGGTAATTGGCGAACGGATGACCGGCTGCGTGGGTGCCGTTGGAGTGGCAGAAGATATTGTATCACGAGAAGGTGCAAAAGCAGGCGATGTGATTTTGATGAGCGAAGGTGCAGGAGGAGGCACGATCACAACAGCCGCATTGTATTACGGCGAATACGAGGTGGTGAAAGAAACGCTGAACATAAATTTTCTGCGTGCTTGTAATGCGCTTATCCAAGCAGATATGGTGAGAAAGGTGCATGTCATGACCGATGTCACGAACGGCGGAGTGCGTGGTGATGCAAACGAGATAGCAAAAGTGGCTGCGGTGAAGCTCGTGTTTTTTGAGGATAAGATAAGAAGTTTGGTGAATGAAAAAGTGCTTAGTTTGCTGGAGCGGCAGGAAATAGATTATTTGGGTGTGTCACTGGATGCGTTACTGGTTATTTGTCCGGAAGAAGCGGTGGAAGAGGTGAAAACGGTTGTACGGGCTGCGAATGTGGGTATAGAAGTGGTTGGTAAGGTTGAAGCGGGTAAAGGTGCGAAAATTATGATAGATGGAGAAAGGAAAGAGTTTGTGCCTAAGTTCCGTGAGTCTGCGTATACGCCGGTTAAGAAGGCCGTGGGAGAAAGCACGAAAGCGGATTTTGATGTGATGAAACGGAATGTGGATCAGGCGGTTGAAGCGGCGATTTTGAGGAGAAATAGGATGAGGGAGATGTTAGGGTGGAAAGGGTAAAGTAATGAATTACGAAAAAATTAGAAAACGGATTGAAAAGTTAATAGAATGGGCATGAGGTCAATATTATAAATTTAGAAAAAGACTTAAGTTTTTAGAAGAGGTGATAAAATATGTCATGGTGGGAGATTCTCAAACAAAATTTATGGCTTCTCTATCTCGTTTTGGGGCTATTAGGGGCGATAAGTGGGGTAATTATTCTAAAGAGGTTTTGGTCAGAAAAAATATATCCTTGCCTTTATAGTTTATATGAAACGGTAAAATCAAAAATACCTAAAAGGGATGAAGAAATGACTAAAGAAGAATTAAAACAAATAGCAAATGAATAAGAGGCATAAATGAGAAAATAGGCGATATTTTTGAACAAGGGGGAAAAATTGAGGTGTTTGAAAAAAAAGTCGCAAGCGAGATAAAGGGAGTTACAAAGGATATATCAGATAAAATAAAAGATGTGAAGGAGGAAACAGAACGTAAAATAGAAAATGTACAGAATGAAATAGAAGAAAAGTTTAAAGCAGAAATAAAGGGTCTTACTGCAGAAGAAAAAGAAAAACTATCAGTCTCTTGTGTTCCTAAGTTTAAAGATTACTATCCGCCAAGTGTTGAATTAAATTTTGAGATTG
>QENJ01000278.1 GCA_013374505.1 Candidatus Methanophagaceae archaeon | reverse complement strand
TGGTGACTTCGGGGGGTAAGGAAAACTGGATACCGATAGAGACCGAGGTAACTTCTATAATGGCGGGTGGTGAGAATCTAAACGAGGTGACGCCCGGAGGACTAATAGGTGTGGGCACAAAGTTGGACCCGAGCATGACTATTGAGGACTCACTCGTGGGGCAGTGTGTGGGCCTGATTGGCTCTTTGCCACCGACCCGGACTGAACTTTCTATCCAATTTCACTTACTTAAGCGTGTTGTCGGTGTGGTAAAGGAGATGGAGATAACGGCGATAAAAGTGAGTGAAAGTTTAATGCTAAGTGTGGGTACATCAATCACGATGGGCGAGGTAAAAAGAGTGACGAAGGACACGATAAATGTAAAACTAAGCCGACCCGTATGTGCAAAAGAAGGCGCTCGTGTCGCAATAGGCAGGAAAATAAGCGCAAGATGGCACTTGATAGGTGCTGGCTCTATACTATAAGGATTATCCGGGATTACCTTTTACTTCCTTAAAGAATGATATTCAAGGAAATAATGATGAATTCTTCGATCTTCCGTAAGTTCCGGGTGAAAAGAAAGTGCTAGTATGTTCGCTTGCTTAGCTGCCACTATATGCCCCTTTAGCGTGGCTAACACTTCTACGGAATCAGCGGCATGAGTTATAATTGGCGCTCGAATGAACACAGCCGGAAAAACATCGTCAAAAATACTCAGCTTTAGCAACGCCTCAAAAGATTCCTTCTGCCTGCCAAATGCGTTTCGCTTCACTTTTACGTCCATTAAGCCGAGCAATGGCTGGCCGGTCTTTACGACTTCGGCATCTCCTTCTTTCGCGAGTAATACCAGACCTGCACATGTGCCCATTATTCTTTTACCCTCGTTTGCGGCTGCTTTTAGCTCGGTAATGATGCCTTCTCGGTCCATTAACCTACCAATGGTTGTGCTCTCTCCGCCCGGTATGACAATGGCATCGCAGGACTCAACTATCCCTCTATGCTTTATCGTAACTACCACGCCTTTTTCTTCGCGTTCTGCTAACGTTTTCTCCAGTGCCCTAACGTGCTCTTCCACATTCCCCTGTATCGCAATTACGCCTATCTTCATCGCAGTCAACCACTCCCTTTATCTGAATACCATTGAGTCGCAACAGTTTAATCGTGTTTTCACGATCTACTAAAATGCTAAAATATTTACCTTAAGAATATTAAAAGAGAATTTAGCGAATAAGGAAATCTTGCGTTGGCATCATGCTATTTATGGATGAGGCGAATTCAAACCAAAGATGAAGTATTAGCAACAAATTAGAAAGAGGCAAAGTAGATGGCGATATGCTATTAAAAGCGATAACACTACGGAATTACAGGAAATATAAGAATGCGGATGTCGAGTTCCCGGATGGCGTTATAGGCATTATCGGATTGAACGGCGTAGGGAAAACGACTTTAGTAGAAGCGATAGGCTGGGTCATGTTCGGGCATCACGCGGCAAGGACGAAGAAGGAGTTAATAAAACGTGAGGGGACGCCCCAAAATGAAGCATGCCGTGTAGCCCTGGAGTTCGAGCTGGAAGGTGACAGCTATAAAGTAGTAAGAGAAATGGCCGGCAAGAATTTAGTGCCAAAAGCAAGCCTTCTTATTAATGGTAAACTCATAACTAACAATGCGGAGGAGGTAACAGGAGTAATAGAGGATAAAATCGGTATGGATTACCAGTCTTTCTTTACTTCGGTCTTCGCGCGACAGAAAGAGTTGAATGCATTGTCGTCAATGAAAGCAGCGGAACGTAAAAAGCTCATACTGCGTATGCTTGGTATAGAACGGATAGAAAAGAGTGTACAGGCGATAAGGACCGATAAAAGAGGCAAAGCGAAGAAGATAGAGGGCATAATATCAGCAACCGTGGATAAAGAAGGTAATACGAAGCTAGAAGTGCTTAACACCAAATACGAAGAACAGAGTAAGACGAAAGAGGTACTTTTGCCTGTTATAACTGATATGGAAGCCTCGAAGACGGTGAAAGAGAAAGAAGCAGAAACCGCCAAGCACGAGCTGGAGACCGCGACACGGAAATACGATATTTACGTGGAATTGAGCACTAAGTTAGGCGAGCGAAGACGCGACTTAGAAAATACGAGGAAGAGGCGTGAAGAGAAAGAAAGAGAGCTTACGGATTTGCTTGCTAAGAATAATAGGCTTGTTGCGATAGAGAGCAAAGAAGAACAGTATTTCGCGTCACAGGCTAAAAAAGATGAGCTGGTGGCGATACGTGAGAGCTATAGGCGTAAAAAAGAGCTGGTAACGAGAAAAGAGAAAATAACCGTGGAGATAGGGAACCGAGAAGAAGTGCTAAAAGGGTTGAAAGCGGAAATATTGGATTTCGCAGGTCTCGAAGCTGTGATTGAATCGCAAGTGCAGCAAAAGGAAGAGCTGGAGGTTATACGTACTAAATATCAGCAAAAGGAAGAGCTACAGAGAAGAAAACAGAGGACGATACAGGAAATAGGTGTAAGAGAAGAGAACGCAAGGAGTTTGAGAGCCGAGCGCAAAGAGTTTGAAGGTCTCGAGGAACGGTTGGATGATGTGCGGGATAGGATAGAAGCGTTAAGAAAACAAAAGGAGCAACTGCATTCGTCACTCGGCGCGCTTAAATATACGGCGTTACAAACGAAAAAGGAGATAATGGAGCGCATAGCGAAAAAGAAGCAGATAGTGGAGTTAGGTCCTGATGGGGAATGCCCGATGTGCGAACGACAATTGGAAACGCATTACGAGGGGTTGATCAAGAAGTTGCGTGACGAGATAGCAGCCAAGAAGGAGATATATCATTCGGGTGTTAGCGAATACAAAACTAAGAAGGACGAACTGGCTTCTAAGGAGAAGGACGAGAGTTCAGCCATGATTGAGGACAAGGACCTGGAGAAACGGCTAACGGAAAAGCGTGCGTTGGACGTGAAGATAGAGACAGAAGGAAAAGAATTGCGTGACAGGAAAGCAGAGTTAAATGCCTTATTAACAGATTTGAAAGTTTTTGAAGGTATTGAATTTGACGAGAACGTATATAAAACTGTTATTTCAAAGCTAAACGAGCTTGAGAAGCGACTTATGCAGCGGAAAGAGTTAGAGGTGAAAATAGAGCAAGGGGAGCGTGAGTTGAATCGCTGGAATAAAGAGTTGGAATCGGTAATAACCGATTTGGCGCCTATTATGGATGTAGAGTTTGATGAAAACGCATACAAAGACGTTGTTTCTGTATTAAAACGGCTTGAAGTGGTATATCGTGAGATACTCGGGTTACGTGCGGAAATAGTGAGGACGGCCGCGGTTAGGAAAGATGTGCAGCGGTTAAGCGAGTTGGAACGCGAAGTTGTAGAGGGTATAACTGCGTTGCAACGGCAGATAGGCGATTTAGCGTTTGATAAGATGGCGTATGTGGCGCAGAAGGCCGGATATGAACGTAAGCGAGATGAATTGAGCCAGATGAAGCTGAAGCTTATGGAAAAGCGAAACGAATTCGAGAACGTATGCAAGGACATAGAGCATGTGCTAGCGGAGATAGCGGAGCAGAAACGGTTAATAGCAGAGAAAGAGGATGAAGAGACGGCGATTATGTATCTAAATTTGCTTGAGAAGATAATGAACGACTTCAAGGTTTATATGGTGGGTATGATTCGGCCGATGCTTTCTGATTCCGCATCGGATATGCTGAGGATGTTAACGGATGGTAAATACAGTAAGCTTGAGCTGGATGAGAATTACGATGTGTTTATTTACGATGAAGGGACGCCGTACGAGCTAAACCGATTTTCGGGTGGTGAGGAGGACTTAGCGAATTTGTGTTTGAGGTTGGCGATTTCTGCGGTTGTCACGGAAAGAAGCGCGATTCAAACGAATTTTATTATTCTGGATGAGATTTTCGGGTCACAGGATGCGCTTCGGAAGCGGAATATATTTACGGCGTTGAATGAGCTGTCGAAGAAGTTCCGGCAGATATTTTTGATTACGCACATAGAAGAAGTGAAGGATTATATGGAGTACGTGTTGAGGGTGACAGAAGATGAGGAAGGGGTGAGTTGGGTGAGGATGGAGGGGTAGGCGTGCAATGCAAGTAAAAGCGATTTCTAGGGATTATGGGAAGGTGATGGTGGAGATAATGAGCATTTTTTGTACAATAGTCTTTTAGAGAATGCCGAGTAATAAGAAGTTAAATGGGTGACACGCAACACTACTTTAGTGTTGAGAAAAGGACTCGCAGAACGAGAAGGAATGAGCGCAGAAGATTTTTTAAAGTCGTGCTCTTGTGCCTTACACGGGAAAGTCCCGCAGTGCGGCTGAGGTTCTTAAGTTTGTAAAACCGCAGACAGGTAGAACACCAAAACTTTTGAAGAGCCCCCTTGAGGTCTTTAGGGGAGGCTACAAGGAGAACGGGACTTGAACCGCTTGCCCTTGACACGTCTATCCGCGTTGCCTTTTTTCTCGAAGAGTAAGGGTTACACAAAAAAGTCTTTAAGCTTGTAGATTCGACTTTTGATGGTTGTTTTACGTGCATTTCTGCTGTAAACGTTGCTAAACTCGGTTACGTACTCGAGCGTGCGACAGAAGACAAAGATTTCGCACGGTGACAATGCCACGCTTGCTGCTGCAACCCTCCAAAGCTGCAATGCGCTCTTCACAAGAAAGAGAAAAGGAAATTGTGGCAAAGGCAATGCGGTTATCAGGTCCAGAGTTTATGTTCCTTGAAGAACTCTAAAATAGTCGGCGATACGTTTAGTAAGCTATAAACCAAAGCTCCAGCACTATTAGCCTTTCAGTTTCTTCAACCGCTTCAGAAGCTTCTCACCCGTTTCCGGTACACGCTTAATCGCATCTAAAAACTCTTTCTTTACCTTACCGCTCAGATCTTTTAGTTTAGCCGTTATCTCGTCTGCTTTTTCTATTGTTTGCTCCTCCGTTAGGTTCCCCATTGGGATGTCAACAATAATTTTTGGTGAAATAGGTGAAATTGAAGAAATAAGTGGCGCCTGGAATTCTATTCGATACCTTGCTTTCACTACGTCCTTTTGCAACAGAATATTTTTTGTCTCGTAGATTGTCTCTAAAATCGCTTTATGCTCTTCGCTACTTGTCTTGAACCCCTCTGAGATTATCTCATTTATTTCACTGAGTCCACCCCGCATTTCAGCAAATCCAAACCTCGACTCACTTCTCATCTCTCTTATTTCTCTTCTCAATGAAATATTTTCAGTTTCGCGAGTTGAGATGCCATTCATTTCTCTTATGGCTGGACCTAGTCGTGACCAGTATCTTTTTAGTATCTCCAATGCCTTCTGTTTTTTATTTGGTGAATATTCTATTATTCCTATTTCTTCTTTGATTGCGCTTATAATTTCCTGAATATCCACAATTGTCGTCTTTCCTTTGGCGAAACCGACCGACTCAAATGCGTCTTCCACCTCTCTTGAATCTTTAAGTAATTCCGCAAGTTTGGTTTTAACCATTCTTAAATCCATGTTCTCATCAATGCCCCTCATAGAGCTAATAAACGCGCTTAAGATTGCAAAAGAAGAAATTCTAGCACCAAATATCGTTCTCTCCGGGTCAATTAATCCCTCAACTTCAGGAGGATTTTTTAATGCGTTTTCAATCTGTTTTAACGCTTCTATTGGATCGGAGATGTTTAAAGCGTTATCTAATTTCTCATCCAGATAAGAGAAGTTTATAGAAGCGGCAAATGAAAGAGATAAAGGGTCATTGGTTTTCTCAAATATTTCTTTTGCTTCGTTCATGCGTTCTCTAAAATCAGCCCAATTCTTCATGTTCAACTCCTTCCTTGCCTTTGCCCATTCTACAAATCCAGGCATCCTCTCTTTATCGTTTCCTTCAAAAAGGTCTCTTGCATGCTTAAAATCTTCAATCGCTTTGTCTAAATCTTCATTTGTTTGAAGCTGAGTGACTCCACGATTTAGATAAGCCACAGCAAGATTTGGATTGAGTTCTATTGCCTTGTTGTAATCCCCTATCGCTTCCTCTTGATGCTGTAATTCACCATAAGCATTTCCGCGGTTGTTGTAAGCCTCAGCATCGTTTGGATCGAGTTCTATTGCCTTGCTGTAATCCCCTATCGCTTCCTCTTGATGCTGTAATTCATCATAAGCAGTTCCGCGGTTGTTGTAAGCCTCAGCATCGTTTGGATCGAGTTCTATTGCCTTGCTGTAGTCTTCAATCGCTTCCTCATACTGCTTTAATTTACCATAAGCATTTCCGCGGTTGTAATAAGCCATAACATATTTTGGATTGAGTTCTATTGC
>QENJ01000277.1 GCA_013374505.1 Candidatus Methanophagaceae archaeon | reverse complement strand
AAGATTTTTCCCTTGCTTGGTAAATCCAAACACCCTATTAAGTTCATCATAGTGCTTTTGCCGCTGCCGCTAGCACCTGCGATAGCTAAAAACTCGCCTTTCTGTACTTCTAAATCAATACCTTTCAGAGCTGGCACTTGAACATCGCCCATCTGATATATCTTCCAGACATTCTCTAACTGAATAACCATATTTTCTCCTGTGTGACTCATATTCTGCCCCTTATGGGAGTCCCGGCACCGAATTTACTATGGTCCCCTTCACGAAATTGGACTTGCCGTTTTACCTCATCCGACTCTTCATGAATATTCGTTTCTTCTTTCATCTTCCCTTATCTCATACCTCTTATATTTCACGTAGTTCTAGGGTCATATAGTCGGTAATGCCACATAAGCTTTTCTTTTCACCCAAATCTCACCCAAATTCGTGCAGAGTTAAATCTAGCATTATCAACGTTTTCACTCTTTTAATTGTATATACAGTATAACTTCTAACTATTTAGGACGCAGATTCACACGGATTCACACGGATTTAATTTATTCTGCGTTATTCTGCGTTAATCGGTGTCCGAACATCAAATTTTATGCTTTCTTGTAGAGCATAGGCTGACCATTCACGATTTCAGGCTTATATACAGCAATATCCATAACGCCACAAATTCAAACAAATCCGGTAATATCCAGAGCCAGCCCAGGGCATACATACGACGCCAACCGCACGTATAATGGAAAATCGGATTCGAGGTGACCGTTTGCATAATCAGGAGCACAATAAAGGCGATCAGCCCCAATGCGAATTTAGATTTTATCTGCCCGTAACTCTTTGCATAGATGAAAAGCAGACAGAACAGAAGTATAAGGTTCCCAAGCGTTATTATCGCCTTGATATTCACAAGTAACATGTCCTGCATAACTACTGGCGGCATCTTTATCTCCTTCTATCCTATACCCTTTTCCCTTTTAAATTTATTCCACATTTTATCTAAGTAATCCTCGAATATGTCATAATCCTTTTCCATGTACGAAGATAAGAAATACACGGTGCCATATTTCTCACCTGTTGATGTAATTACCTTGTTATCCTGTAGAACCTTAAGATGATGCCTTACCGTTTTGTAATCCAGTCCCAGTAACTCCGCCAACTGATTGGCGTTGTATGGTCTGTCCTTTAACGCTCTGATAATACGGGCACGGTTCACACCCCCCTTAGTGCCAACAATCAGCCACCAGATTACACGTCTCATAGATACACAATAATCTTTTTACATTGAATGTGTTTGCGAGGCAATATTCATTTAAGCATAATCTCTTTTAGGGCTATATCTAAAAAACCGCTTTGGCAACGCTCGTTCGTGCAATTTCACCGCAAAACTTTTGCTCAAGTCCTCAACTTCTATCGCTTCCATTACCCTTTCCAGTCTCCAACAAGTCTATCACGATTCGTCTGGAGTTCAATCGCCAAATCTTTTCCGGTGCGCCACCACCTTCTTCCTTGTATCCCGCAACCTCAATTATCCCGGCTTTCTTCAGTTCCGAGAGATGATAATATAAGCATGAAGCAGTCATTTCTTCTTCGTTCTCGTGTAAACAGTCTTGTATCTCCTTCGTGCTCTTCGCCAATGCAATCCCTAATCAGCCACCTTGTGGGACAGTGCAGAGCCCTCAAAAATCACGAGAGGTTCTTACCTTTTACAAATACGCCTCGGGGATGTCATAAGAAGGAAGTATAAGTGTTATTAGCCTTCCTGATTGAGCGGGCACAGCGGGTCTTCAGCCCATATATCGCCATGCTCTGCGTATGCACGAATTCTGCAGCCACCACCGCATAACTCCTTGTACTGACACGGCCCGCACTTCCCTTTTAAGAGCTTCGTCTTTTCCCGGAATTCCGTAAGGACGGTGTTTTCTGCATCATTCCAGAGCTCACTGAACTTCCTTTCTCTTATATTACCGATTTTAAATTCTTCTAACTGCGCAAATTGACAGGGGTAAACATTACCAGTCGGGTCAACATTTGCAACGCGGTCGCCGGCACTGCACGAATCACCCATGTATTGCAGCAGCTTCAACGCATTCTCGTATTCGGGATTACCATCCTCTTTCAGTTTATTCAGCAACAGAATACCGTCATGTGGTGCATCTACGGTAAGGATCTCCATCTTATCAGGACCCAAATCGCGTGCCCTTTGATATAACAACTCAAAGATACGAGCAGTTTCTTCGGGCTCTAACTGAATATCATAAATCTCTTTGCCACGTCCGCTCGGGACAAGCCAGTAAACGCAGAACCGCGGCACGTTCAATTCAAGTGCAAGGTCAAGTAAACTCTCGATTTCACGATAATTTGCCCGCGTTATTGTGATCCTGATGCCTGCTTTCAATTCGATCTCCGCACAGTTCTTTAACGCTTGCACCACCTTCTTGAAACATCCTGGTTTGTTCCTCATGGTATCATGCGTCTCCTCTTTTGCACCGTCAAGCGAGATCCCTACATACTCAATGCCCGCTGCCTTTATTCTCGCCGCTACTTCTTTTGTTATCAATGTGCCATTGGTACTCATAGCGGTCTTTAGACCTTGTTCAGTCGCATAACTAGCGAGTTCCCAGAAATCTTTCCTCATCAGTGGCTCGCCACCGGTGAAGAGTAGCAAGGGTACCTTCATCTCTGCCACGTCAGCAATGAACGCTTTCGCCTCTGCCAAAGATAGCTCGTTGCTTATATCCACTCCGAGTCCTGCACTGATGTAACAATGTGTACACGCCAAATTGCACTTGTTTGTGATATTCCAAAAGATCACGGGTCTACGAGTTTCGGCAAATGCCAATAACCTGCTTGGTACTTGATGCGGTGGCGTTTTTCTATACTTTAAAGCATCACTGACGGTTCCTTTTCCATGTACGAGCTGCGTTATGCGTATCATCTCACTATCCTCATTTTTTCTGTTTTTCACAAATGTGATATATTTATTAACTACACTTTTAGTTAGTATAGTATATCTAGGTGCAAAGATAAAAATGAAGAAAGAAGAGCTAGTACATCTACACCTGTTGTTGGCACAATTGAAGAAGTATTGTGAAGTAGAGGGCGTGAACTGTGATTTCGCGAGGTACAACGAGTTGGGGATTACACCTTTTCAGGTGCATCGGAGCAAAGATGACCACAAGCAAGCGGTCTTCATCCTCGGAACCGAGCTTGTATCGTTAGCGGCAAGAAGCAATTTTCCAGTGAACAAATAGCGAATAAACGCTGCAAAGTGTAGATCAATAGGCACACACAATCCTTTTTTACTCCGCTTTAGCGTAGGGGGGGACAAAGCGGTAATAAAAGAATTTGTTTTTGGTGTGGTTTGTGTTATGCACTGTTGCAAAATTCAAACCTCGATATTTTACCAAATTTCGTGAGAATAATATTTTCGGGATGATGATTTAAAGAGGGTTAACGGATAGTTTTATCTCCATCTTCCGGAATATTGTAGTTTTTTATCTTCGTCATACAAATATAACACAAATATAACACAAATAAACACAATAAAACAAATATAAAGAGATAATGAAACCTAAAATAGTAGTGGTAGCGGCATTAGCAATACTACTGATAGTGGTAGCAGCAATTGCATATTCTGGCTATTTCGATAAGAATACCGAATATATTATGCAGATCGTGAATATCGAAGTAAAGAGCCCGAAACCTTCTTTATTAAACGCTAAAGCCGTAACTATTGACCGCGGCGAGTCAATCACCATTGACGTCACCGTTCAGAATCAGGGCGAAGAGATCATCTATCGAAACAGTCACTGCACGGGTATTGAGCTCGTGTACCCGGAAGGAGGTACAAAATACTGGAAAATACCGGCTGAACGATTAATAACGATAGACCTCGGCCCTAAAGGCAAATCAAGTACTGCATTCACCGCATATAACCGAAAAGAAGTCCCCTTTAGTGGCTACTTCAAATTCCAGACTTATATCAGATCCATAAATAGTAGCGAAAAGCTAGCTCGAAGCGATAACGTGACTGTCGAGATAAAACAGCCTAATGCACACGTCAAAGCGAAATAAACGGATATTGAATGTAATATGTATTATATTTACCGTTACCGCGATAGCTGCGGGTAGTGTGCCGATCGACATAGCAGATATTGGGGTCGTGGGAGCTGTTGAATGTAGTACTCTGTGTGATGCCACAGGTGCTATACATTGGGGTCCGTGTGGAGATATAGCGAATTTAAATCTTGAAGCGAGTTCGCAACCAGAACAGATGGCTTTTGCAACGTCGCAAAAATCAACCACCGTGCATTTCTCGATCGAACGGGACAATTGCAGTTTATATAAGACACCTGCGGGTAAAGATTTTGTCTATCTGAATATAGAGGGATTAGAGCCTTCAACGAGCCCGGGCGAGCCGCAACTGCCGATGAAAACATTCGTGATTTTTCTCCCGCGTGAAGCCGAGGTCACTGGAGTTCACATGACTTCTGGCTCGTATCGCCAAATAGAAAACGAGTTGAATATTGTACCCATGCCGAGCCAAAATAAGAAAGCCATCTACAAACCCGATGAAAAAACATACTCAATGGCCACATATTTCCCCGGTAAAACCGTCACGTACGATATAGGCAGGGACAACGAGAATACGTATGTCTATGCCCGAATCTGGCCGGTTCAGTATGTCCCCACCTTGAAAAAAGCGGTCATTATAACGGATGCCAACGTAACGGTCTACTACAAATTGCCCGATGATGCACCTGTCTCTCGGACAAATGTTGGCGATAGTGCTATTCCCCAAACGTTAAAAGATGTGAAATGCGTTATTATAACACCTCCGGAGCTATATGCCGCAGCGTGGGATCTCGAAGTGTTCCATGAGCATATTGAGTTTATAACGACAGAAGTAGTCAACACGACTTGGATAAGGAATAACTACGGGGATGTCGAGGAACCACCGTTCAACGGTTATAATAACAGTTCTAACCCGGGTTATGATTCGATTGCCGGATATGACTATGAACTATCCTTGCGTATAATCGCATTTTTGCGTGAACATCCGAATCTGGAATACGTGGTTCTCTTCGGTAATGCGAGATTGGTTCCACCGAGTTATTACTGGTTCAATGGTTTTTATTATGAGCATCCGGAGGAGGAGGCAGAAGAAAACGATGAATATAACTCGTGGATACCAACAGACTTCTTTTATACATCGCCCGATTATGATTTCACGCCCAATTACGCGGTTGGTCGGCTTCCAGTCAACGATATTACAGAAGCGGCTGCGCTTGTTGTAAAGATACGGGCCTGGCATGACAATGCCGATTGGTCATGGTTCAAGCGCGTGGCACTTGCGGGTGGGAAGCCATTCACAGAGGATAGTGATGGCTGGGAATTTCAAGGCGAGATGCAAACAGCCGATATTGTGAACAAGAATTATCTTAATGGCATGGATATAACAAAGTACTACCTTACAGACGATAACTACAATAAAGCAAATGTTCTGGCCGTCCTTTCTGGCGGGTACGGGTTGTTTTATATCACGAGTCATGGAACCGGCTATAGTTTTGTGGATACTAATCACGACAACTCGGAGATGCTTTTAGCTACTATCCGAGACATAGCATCGCTTTCTCCGAATGTTTCGGTCCCAATAGTGGTAACCGATGCCTGTGGTAACGGTGCGTTTGATACGCATGTCTATAATCCTGAAATCGTGAATGGTCAGCCTATGCTCTACAAGAAAGCATAAAATTTGATGTTCGGACACCGATTAACGCAGAATAACGCAGAATAAATTAAATCCGTGTGAATCCGTGTGAATCTGCGTCCTAAATAGTTAGAAGTTATACTGTATATACAATTAAAAGAGTGAAAACGTTGATAATGCTAGATTTAACTCTGCACGAATTTGGGTGAGATTTGGGTGAAAAGAAAAGCTTATGTGGCATTACCGACTATATGACCCTAGAACTACGTGAAATATAAGAGGTATGAGATAAGGGAAGATGAAAGAAGAAACGAATATTCATGAAGAGTCGGATGAGGTAAAACGGCAAGTCCAATTTCGTGAAGGGGACCATAGTAAATTCGGTGCCGGGACTCCCATAAGGGGCAGAATATGAGTCACACAGGAGAAAATATGGTTATTCAGTTAGAGAATGTCTGGAAGATATATCAGATGGGCGATGTTCAAGTGCCAGCTCTGAAAGGTATTGATTTAGAAGTACAGAAAGGCGAGTTTTTAGCTATCGCAGGTGCTAGCGGCAGCGGCAAAAGCACTATGATGAACTTAATAGGGTGTTTGGATTTACCAAGCAAGGGAAAAATCTT
>QENJ01000112.1 GCA_013374505.1 Candidatus Methanophagaceae archaeon | reverse complement strand
CCGTGGAACCAATGGTTTTAAGTATCCCTGGGGCGAACACTTCGATAACAATTTCTGTAATTCCAATGAGTCTGGATTAAATCGTACCAGTCCCGTAGGTATATTCCCAAAGGGAAAAAAAGTCCATATGGTTGTTTTGATATGGCCGGCAATGTCTGGGAATGGTGTTCTGACTGGTATGATGATAAATATTATGCGAGTAGTCCTGAGAGAAACCCTAAAGGGCCTTCAGATGGTGCCGACCGGGTCGTTCGCGGCGGTGGCTGGTACCGCGCCGCCGGGGACTGCCGCTCTGCGTTTCGCCGCCGCAACGACCCCAGCGCCCGCCACCACGCCCTCGGCTTTCGCCTTCTTCAGGGAGTGTAACCACTTACTACTTTACCACTTTACCACTTACATGCTATGCATGAGTGCGTTGCCTGAAGGCAGTGCGTGCGAAGCCGCACGGCCGAAGGTGCAACGCGGATGATGCCCGCCGCGAGGCGGGCGCGGAAAATAGGCAGTAACAAATATGGCAAAAAAGTGTTGAAGACATGTTAAAAATATTTACATTGAAGTACGAGGAAAGAACAGAAAGCTTCAATGACAGTGTAATGTCCAACTTTTTAGCGGACAAGGAGATACTACGATGGGTGAGTCACTTCTTTGAACGCACGGATAGTGTGCCAGTGCGTAGATGATGACCAAACCGCTATCCTGCGCCGGTGTGTGTTTGCCGGACGAAGAGATAACTGCCCACCGCCTCTGGTAGGATACTGAATTCCGAAGGCGGCGGTGGGTTCACAACAAGCACAATCCTTTTATAAAAAAAGAAACTATCAGAAATTAGGAAATAAAAGATATGAAGATGAAGAACTTTAAACGGGAGGTGTTTAATAATGCCTTCTTTGGATTTTAACATCAAGCCATTAGAGCAAAAGGAAGTTGGCGAGTTCTTCTTTGGTCGAAGAAGTGAGTTAGATTTCTTACTAAATCAAATTACGAACTCACACGGAGGTAAAGCATTTGCTATTTCAGGAAGACGCGGTGCAGGAAAAAGCACTCTCATTAATAAATTAATAAACGAGCTTAAAGACAAGGAGGAAAATTATCTGATAGTGAAAGTGGATGTCCCCAAGGAATTTGACGAGTTCTTTATTTTAAAAAGAATTCTTCGTGCTGTGTGTGAGGGCGCAACAAAAGAAACGAAGGTGCAAGAAAGCAACGATTTGTTAATTGATGTATGTGTGAAATTAAAACGTTTGGATTACCAAACTACACAGGTAAATGAGGTCGGTAAAGAAAAGGCGGTAATAAAAGCAGTGAAAGGCAGTGTAAAAGCTGTTATTGTCCAATTAGGGGGTGATCGCTCTGTTGAAGATAGTGAAATAGAAAAAACAATCAAGGAAATACAACTTTTAGACTACGATTTAGAACGTGTGCAAGCAGCTTTGCAAGAACTTTTGAAGAATTTAGGGCACGTGTTTAAAGGTATTGTGATCATAGTTGATGAAACAGACAAATCAAATTATGTGGAAGCAGTAAAAACACTGGATAATATAAAGCCATTGTTTTGGCTTGAAAACTGTTATTATATCTTTGTGGGGTCACAAGAGTTCCATGAAGATTATTTAAGTGGTATAAAAACAGGGAATAAGACATTGTTAGATAGTTTATTCACGAGAATAATATACCCCTACACCCATTTAGTAAAGATGATTTGGTGAGGGTGTTGAAGCTTAGGATTGGCAAAGAAGTAGATACGGAAAAAAATGAAATACTGGAGACAATAGCCACGCTATCAAAAGGCAACCCAAGGGATGCGATGAGATACTGCGATTTGTTGGTAGGAGAATGTGGCTCAATAGAAAATGCAAATCTTGATGATTTGCAACGTGTGATTCAATACACATTCCCGCATTTTCCACCAGGAAATCTCAACCATTTTATTCCTATCTCTTTATATTTATCTGAACTTATATCTGATACAATGGACCCTGTAATTGAATCCTGTGCGGTGTCTATCGTATCGCACATATTAGAACTGAAACCGCGTTCAGAAATGAAAGGTGGCTCAGAGTTTTTAATTGCGATAAAATGGTAATAGAAGAAGCGATAGCAGGGACTCCAAGCAAAAAATACGGGTTCAGTAGAACCGAATTTGAAACCGCTTTGGCATTTCTTAACGAATTAGGGTTAGTCACTCGTGACCGCGAAGATAAAAATATTACGTTGACCCTATTGGATGATCCGATACTATCAAAATATGAGCGAATGTTTGAGTATGTAATAAGGTGATGTGATTGTCAAAAATAGAAGTATGCGACATATGTGGAAAGACGCATGAGAAGATGCGTATACTTTTTAGAGGAACCGTATGTGACAACTGCTATCGGTTGTTAAATGATCGTAATGAGCTATATGTTTGTGTTAGGGACAGAGTGGGAAAGACTTATAACCGCTTAAAAGCATTCGAAGAACTTGGTCTTGATGCAGCAGAGATTAAAAAATATCTCAGTAAAGTTGAAGCATGGCTTAACGAAGAAGACAGCCCCTTTGAAACGGTTAAAACACAAATCATAGGCAATTTTGAAGTGATTTCTAAACTGGAAACAACATTTATCTTTGCGAACATAGACGAATTAACAAACCAAATGCAGCAGGTAAATATCGCGTTGATTGATGAAAATGAAAATTTGAAAAAACAAACTCAAAGCTTAGAAAAGGCTAAAGTTGAATTGTCTGGTCGAATTAGCAATTTGAGCAAAAAGATCGAAGTATTGAATTATGAAAACAAAGAGTTGAAAAATCAGCTTAATCAACGAAAAAACGGAAAACAGGGTAATAGCATCGGCATGAAGTTCACCCTGATCCCAGCGGGCGAGTTTAACAGGGGGTCGGAAGAAAGCGATGATGAAAAACCTGTGCGCAAAGTGAAGATAAACAATCCGTTTTATCTCGGCACCTATCCGGTGACACAGGCAGAATGGAAAGCGGTTATGGGTTTTAATCCGTCCGATTTCGAGGGCGACAACCTGCCGGTTGAGACGGTTTCGTGGGGCAAAGTGCAAGAATTCATCAAGAAGCTAAACGTGGAAGAAGGCACCGATAAGTACCGGCTGCCATCCGAGGCAGAATGGGAATATGCCTGTCGAGCTGGCACTACCACAAGATATTCATTCGGCGATTCGGAATCAAAACTTGGCGAGTTTGCATGGTATTTTAAAGACCCAGGTGAAAAGACGCATCCGGTCGGTCAGAAGGAGCCCAATTCATGGGGTCTGCATGACATGCACGGCAATGTCGGAGAATGGGTGCAGGATAAGTGGCATGACAGCTATGACGGCGCACCTACTGACGGCAGCGCGTGGGAAAGTGGAGATGGTGCCGATCGGGTCATTCGCGGCGGTGGATGGTTCGACGCCGCCGGGCGCTGCCGATCTGCTGTTCGCTACCACAACGTCCCCCGCAGCCACTACGACTACCTCGGCTTCCGCCTCCTGAGGGAGCCGTAACTACTTTCTACTTTATCACTTTACCACTTACTACAAGCATGAGTGCGTTGCCCGACGGCGGTGCGTGCGAAGCCGCACAGTTGAAGGTGCAACGCGAGTGAAGCCCGCCGTGAGGCGGGCCGAAAAAACCACAATAGTGCACTGCTGATAGTATAAGTAGAAATTCCAGTAGCAATTTATAACAAAGTAACACGACACAACAAGCCTTATTCTGACGGTCAGGCTATTTTATTTACGGTAAACTTTTTTAAATTTTGAAAGCATACTTCAATTAATAGAATGAAACCTGAGAAACTTTATGATGAGTTAGTGATAATAAAGGAAACAGGCGTTGAACACATACCCTCTACTAAAGAACAGCTAAAATCCGTTATCTGCGAACATGAAGAGGTAATATTAGCCTATCTTTACGGTTCTGCTGTGCAAGGAAACCTACGAGTAGATAGCGACATTGACATAGCCATCCTGCTTGCGGATGATGCTGTGCAAACGTGTGCGAGAAGATCAGAATATGGATTTCACCAACAAATATAACTATATGGGGTTATTCTTTTATGGCGATAAAAGTGGCATATGGAGTAGAAAAAAAGAAAGTAGATGAACAGGGAAGATTTGTCTTACCATCGGATTGGCGAATGGAAGAGTTAAAAGAGAACAACGAGGTATTTGTAATAAAAGGGAAAGGATATTTGAAAATAATGCCAAAGAAGAAGGTAGATTTAACAAAATTCTTCGACACTGCCGACCTGGGTAGGAACATAGAAGATTGGACTGAGTTCGAGAGGCGATTTTACAATGAAGTTTATTGATGCAAATGTATTCATCTATGCCTATTACAAGCCAAAGCGTAAATTGACCAAGAAAGAATAAAATTTAATAATCGGACGCAGATGAACGCAGATAATCAGGATTTTAAATATAAGGAATTGACGGAGGAGTTTATTAGAATCTTCTATCGAGTTTATACTAAACTGGGTTATGGTTTTCTGGAAAAGGTTTATGAGACTGCAATGGAGATAGAACTTAATTTTGGCACTAAACCGGAAGTTAAACGTAAGGCATTTGATAATTTAAAATAGTTTTCTGCGTAAATCTACGTCCTAAATAGTTAGAACTTGTACTTTATATACAATAAAAAAGGAAACTACCAGGTACTAAAGATCTCGACTATTCTATGCATATTACTTTCTCTTACAATTACGGTGGTTACTGTTGGTACTCTCGTATTCCATCTACTAGAAAAATGGAGTTGGATAGATTCGTTCTATTTCACTATCTAGAATCACATTAGCAACGATAGGTTATGGTGATCTAACACCGACAACGCCACTAGGTAAATTAGTTACCGTGATATTCGTAATCTCAGGAGTAATTTGACAATGTCAAATTAGGTCCTTGGGTATATAAAGCACTTCATTGCTGCTTTTTACCCGGTATAAACAACGCAAATACCAACGTAACCACTAAAACAATAAAAATCAACAAAAAAGACTGCTTCATTGCTGTTTGTGTTGCCGAATACACGATTCTTTTAAATTCATTCACTTTCTCTTCCGGATATTGAGAAAGGTCTATCTCTGCATGTTCTGCTTCCATTTTGTGTGCATAATCCTGCAGCTCTGCTACTAACTCATCCTTTGGCATATCCACATGTATAATATCAGAAGTCATTACTCCTGTTGCAATGCCGCTAAACACAAATGCTACAAGTACAGTACCAATTAATGCCGTCCCCATTGAGGACCCTAAATTTCTTACTGTATTAATCATACCTGCGCCCTCATTTTGTTTATCGTCTGGAACGGCAGAAATGAGCATATTGCCAAGAAGTGCTAAAACAAATCCTATACCAACACCATAGATAAGTAATCCAATAGCTAAATCCGACCCGGTTACTATTTCCAGACCTGAGAACAAATGCTGTAGAACGAAAACACCAATAGCAGCAATGATAATACCGAATATTAGAAGATACTTATTATTGAACTTTTGACTTATAGGACCTGTAACAAAAGAAATAAGTAAAATAGAAAATGAATAGGGTATGAGATAAATACCGGTTTGCACTGCCGTATAGTGCAGGACCTGTTGCATATAAACAGGCAAAATAAACATAGTGCCCATTAATGCCAGATTAAGTGTCATCTGAGTAACATTGCCAAAGGAAAACGTCTTGCTTTTAAAGATCTCAAAATCAAGCAATGGCGTTTTATTCTGACTTTTTCTTCGCTCGGTCCATAATTTGAAACACACGAACAGGATGATGCCAAGCACTAACATGACTGGTACTATTAAAAGGCCGGATCCTGCATTCAAGAATGCGAGAATGATTAATACAAAACTTGATGCTGAAATTATAACACCGATAATATCCAAGCTCGGTCTTTTTGAAGCATCAATTTCTACTTCTTTTAGCATACGTGAGAAGACCAGGATAAACACTACCAGTATCAACTCACTTGCGAAGACCCATCTCCAGCTCAATTCCGATATGATAAAACCGCCTAACATAGGACCCACGGCAGCACCTGCCGCTCCAATTCCACCATAGATCGCAAAAGCGGTAGCCCGATGCTTGGGGTCTGGATAAGAGCTTGCTAAAAGAGCCATTGTTGCAGGCATCATAGCCGCTGCGGCACATCCTTCTATAACCGACCAGCCCGTGAGAAGAGCTGCCACATTAGGACTTAATGCTGCCGTCGCCGTTCCTACTCCATATATTGCCACTCCGATTAGAAAAACTTTCTTTCTGCCGTACATATCGCCAAGCTTAGCACCCATCAGCATAGTGGATGCCATTACTAACGTGTAAATAGCCATTATTGCCTGGACCGTACTAATATCTGTATCCAGATCTATAACTAAATCATTGATTGCAACGCTCA
>QENJ01000276.1 GCA_013374505.1 Candidatus Methanophagaceae archaeon | reverse complement strand
CGAGGGAAACGTAGAAGCAGCGTTAAATGGCATCATAATACCCTCTTTCGTCAATGCGCACACGCATATCGGTGATTCAATCGCAAAAGAGCCGGATTTTATGCCGTTAGATAAGTTAGTGGGTCCCGGCGGGTTTAAGCACAAGGTATTAGACGAAACACCTTATGACGTGTTGGTTTCAGCAATGAAGGATACAATTGAGGATATTTTCGCATCAGGCACACAGATGTTCGCGGATTTCCGAGAAGGTGGTGTTTCGGGTGCGATCGCGTTACACGAAGCGTTTAGTTCAGCGCGTGGTGAAGACAAGTTAAGTGTACGGCTATTTGGTAGAACCCTGGAGGGGCCTGAAGAACTTAACACGCTTTTTCACTCGGTGGATGGAATAGGCGTAAGTAGTGTTGCGAACCATAAACCGGATGATCTGGCGTTCTTAGCGGAAGAGGCTAAGAAAAACGGGAAAAAGTTTGCTATCCATGCAGGAGAAAGAAATGCGGATGACATAGAAGCGGCAATAGAACTTGAACCTGATTTTATTGTGCATCTCACAAAAGCAACGCCGCATGACTTCCGGAAGATGCGTGATAAAAACATCGGGGCTGTTGTTTGCGTGCGCTCAAATTTAGTTACGGGCATGGGGCTGCCGCCGTTACGTCAGATGCTCGAATCCGGATTGACAGTAGGTGTCGGCACCGATAACGTAATGCTCAATTCACCTAACATGTTTTCTGAAATGGAATTCATCGCGAAGATTTTCCGGCTTGACGAGAAGGAGGTGTTGAAGCTGTGCACACGTAACTCGGCAAATGTGTTGACAGAAGAGGGATACCTTGGCACGATAGAAGAGGGTAAACCTGCGAATTTGGTGATTATAAGAACAGACACGCCGAATATGCGAAATGTAATGAACCCGTTAAAAGGTGTGGTGAGAAGAGCAACACGAAATGACATAGCGGCGATAGTGTATAACGGGGCGATACAGTGTAGGTTAGTACCTTAACACCGCAAAGAGGGTGGGCGTATGCTAAAAAAACGGGAAGTTTGAGCTAAATCGCCATTCAGATTTGTTACAATTGGTTTTCTTATGTGTCAACATATTTACACGGTCATCATCAAATCAAGCCTTAAAGCGTTCTCCCAACAGGCATTATATAAAGTGGTTCCTCTTGCTCTTCGGCATTCACGAGTTCTTTTACTTTATCGTCAATAAACGCGCCTATGACCACTGTTCCGAGCTTTAAGGAAACTGCCTGCAAATAGACATTTTGTGCGGCATGCCCTGCTTCCATGTGCACATATCTAAAGCCTCGTTCACCGTATTTCCCTGTCGTTCGCTCATAAACCGCAGTGAATACGAGGTCTACGGCAGCGTCTCTTACGTGTTCCTGGTTCTGTCCGACTGCCGCTTTTGAAAGCTCCACCCGTAGATCTCCAGTCACCGCTTTTTCCAGTTCATGCTCCACGGGTCTATACTGGTAAACGCCTTTGTCTAAGCCGTCTACGTCTCCTACAACCAAGTATAACTCAAGGGGATATAATGCACCAGCCGAAGGTGCTGTCCTTCCAGTCCCTGTAATACCTTGAGCCGCCCAAAGTAGCTGCGATACCACCTCTATGCTTAAATCTTCACCTGAATAAAACCTTACCGATCTTCTTTTCGATAACGCTTCTTCGACAGAGGTGTTACTCCTATAATCCGGCGCGGGAAGCTTTATCCTTTCTCCAACTTCTATCTTCTGCATCACGTTCTTTTCAACGGCGGGTTTCGGGTTATGTGCACTAAGCAATGCGAACGTTATTGCGAGAGCCACTACTAATACGATAGCTATAACCACGCCTGTTACTGTTTTAGTTGGCATTTGCATATATCCTCTTCAAAGGATACAAAAACGGACTGTTAACTTATATCCTGAGAACGGAATAACAAAAAAGAAAAAAAGAGAAAAAGAGTTGTGGATTTAAGCACTCGGCTTATCCAACAACTTCGTCTTCTTCAGTATTTCACCGGTTCTGGCATGTGGCATACGAACCAGGCTGTCTGTCTGCTTTTCCATCTCTCGCGCTTCATATGCAAAGTTTGCCGCCGCTCGCAGTAGTTCATGTGCCGCTGCCACCATAGGCACGTAGCCTGCGGGGTCTTTCATCATGAAGCAACCCTTAGAATCCATCTCCGCTACTTTCTCCAGCATGTTATAAGCGGCAAGGGCTTTCGCCTTGGCATATGGGTTCGAGAACTGCGCTCGTTCTACTGACTTTTCCGCCGATGCTATTATTTGTGGTAATTTCACTTCTTCACCCTTTTGTATCGCAGCTATAACAGCGTTAAATTCTTCTTGCATCAATCTCACTACGCCCGTTACAGACAGAACGGAGAGTACATCGGCATTGAATATACTCATTTCCACGGGGTCTAAGAACTCTCGCCTCGCACCTATCATCGGGTCACCGGGTATGATGATGTAGCCAAACCCGCCTTCCTTTAGCTTATCTACTGCTTTCTTCGCGGGGCCGTCCGAGACAACAATGCACGGTATGCCCTTTTCCTTTGTCATTTCTCGTGCTTTCTTAGGTCCAGGCAGAGCGGCATTTGGACTGACGATCACAACCAAATCAGGCCCCCAATCAAGTAACCGAGACGTGTCCTCCGCATGGTCCGGCGTCATCTTCGCCCCCGTACCCAACACGCGCGCATCTATATCCTCTCTATCTGCCCTCTCGTCCAGCAATAGGTCTACTATTCTAGAAGCCCCTATATTTCCCAATTTCACAAATCCTATCTTTACTACTTTCATCTATAATCACGCTTTTAGGTTACATACTTGAAGTATAAAAAACTATTTGTTTTGCACAATCTATCTGATGAATGTGTGGTATAGGTAACCAGAAGAAATCACGAAAGTGGAGAACTGCAGATTATGGACTCTATGGGAAAAGTGGTAGTTATATTCTCTTTGCTTGGTATTTGCATCTTATATGGCATATCGTTATTGGTGGTGCCACCTTACGTGCCCTTGGACGAAGTTGCACAACATGAATCTGCATACATACGTACAACCGGGATTATCTCCGACTTACGTGTCACGGAGTCTGGAATCATGCGCATGAATCTACGAAAAAACCAAACAGAACTGCTGGTATTTGTTAAATCCGCTGAGGCGGGTAAGAACGAATTAGACCTGCGCTATGGTGATGAAATAGAAGTCGAAGGTCGAGTGAACATGTACCAGGGCGAGTATGAAATTATAGCCCCGATAACGGGTATAAAAAAGTTGACCCGTGGGTATGTCAATATCTCTTTCGTCTCACAAATAGCGATGTATCCTGAGCAGTATGAAGGAACGCGGATAAGTGTTGTGGGATACGCAGATGACATTTTCAAGCGCGTGTTTTATATTGGTGATGGAACCCGTATGAGAGTAGTTACGGGCGATATTCCGATCCACGAGCTGCAAAAGGGCGATAAAATAATAGCAGATGGTATATTAGTCTATAACCCGGATACTATGCGGTATGAGCTAAACCTTATCTCACTGAATCGCTGTAAGTAAAAGAAAGCGATGTGACCCGGATATTCAACGAATAAGCCATCATCAGGCAGTTGAAATATAGCCAAGGACACAAATGGTTGGTTTTATTCCAGAAGGATTTCCATTGTATCCCTGTTCCCTTTGAAATAGCCCACAACAAGACTATTCTTATTTATTCACGAAACCTGCTTTTCTATCACAACAAAACTTTTCGTCTTGCTCAGTGGTCGGCATTCCATAATCTTCACCATATCGCCCACTTTTGCATTCATGCAAGGTGGATTATGTGCATGAATCTTTGACTGCCTCTTCTCATATCGTTCATATTTCTGTATCTTCTTCAGATAAGACCTCATAACAACAACCGTCTTCGGTGCCTTATCTGCTATCACCACTCCTTCTATTATCTGTCCACGTACCGATAACCTACCATGAAAAGGACAATTCACATCTTCACAATCCGTCTCTGGCTTTGTAACATCTATACCTATATCTTTCATCTTCTTCGCCCTCCCTTCTTTATCCGATCCTCAGGTCTCGAAACAAGCAGATTGCCGCGCACCCGTACTCGCACTCCTTCGTTCAACTCAAAGATGAACGTATTCACGTCTTTTGGTATCCGCTTATCTTCATTCTGCTCTGTCTCTATAACAAACGTATTCCTCGTCTCATCCACTACGAGTCCACATAAACCTTTCATATTACTATTACTACTTTCTTCTACTTCTGTTTTCAAGCCTATCAGCTCATGCTTCAATAAATTCTTGGGTTCTATTCCATAACCCTGTAAAGTCATATCCATCATTAGTTTCATTATTTACTTATTTTCCAGCGTATAGCCCATGTCACTTAACGCTTTCTTTACCTCTTCTTTATGGTTACCTTGCAACTCCACGCAGCCATCTTTTACCGTACCACCACATGCACATTTCGATTTCAATTCTTTAGACAGCTCCTTCAAGTCCACTTCTTTCTTATCAATCCCTTTTATCACAGTTGCAATTTTACCAAAACGCCGTCTCGCCGTTGTGACCCTCACCACCTGCTGCTCTTTCGCTATCTCTTTGCAAATACACAAATCACTAGGTAAACCGCATTTATCACATATTTGCATGCTTATCTCCCCGTATCTCCCTCCCTTTTTATCTCACTGTCAATCGTTTTTATCCGGGCTATCGTCCTTCTTATCTCACCTACTCTACCGGGATTCTCAGGAGCACCACCTGTGGCTATAACCCCTCGTTCTCGCATCAAATCGGACCACAAACTCTCCAACTCGCCCTTCCGTTCCTCTTCACTCATCTTTCTTATATCTTCAAGTCTAAATATGCTCATTCTTTCGTTTCCTTATCTTCTTTATTTTCCTTTTCTTCTACTTTTTCCTCTTTGATAACTTTTTCTTTATCCTCCTTCTTTTTTACTTTTTCCTCTTTGATAACTTTTTCTTTATTTCCCGTTTCCTCTACTTTTTCTTCTTTGTTTATAGTTACTAATTGAAAAGCATCTGGTCTCGCGGCATCCGATTTCACTATCCAGACCTGCACACCTATAATACCCGACTTTACCTTCGCTATCGCATATCCACGATCCACTACCTCTTCTGCCACCTCTCCACAATGCTTTATATAACCATCTACCATCTTCTCCATCCGACCTCGAGGCCCTTTGAGCTTACCAGTCATGATAATCTCGCAGCCCAACGCACCCCTATCCATTATCCGTTGTAGCATTGACCTGCCCGCCCTTCGGAAATGCCAGCCGCGCTCTATAAGCTTTGCAAGTCTATTTGCCATCAGCGTTGCACAAAGATCCGGCATATCTATTGGCTGTACATCTAATTGTGGGTTATCCATCTCTTGTCTCTTATTTATCTCTTCGGTTAACCTCTTTATCCTACGCCCATCTTTTCCGATTATCATCCCCGGCTTCTCAACGTTCACCGTTATCTGCGTGCCCATAGGTGTACGTTTTACTTCCATTCCACCATAGCCTGCTCTCTCTAACTCTTTACAGAAAAACTCGTTCAATCTTACCTTCTTTATCCCTTCATCCACAAATAACTTCTCTATCACTTTCCTTACCTAACTCCCTTCTTCCCGTAATATTAGTTCGATAGTAACCGTATCCGTATTCTTTGGCGATGCACGACCAAAAGCCCTTGGGAATATCCCTCGTATCGTTCTACCCTGCTTCGTGGCCATATGCCATATCCTCATATCTTCTGCATCCAGCCCTTTATATTCGGCATTCTTTTTCGCACTCCGCACCAATTTCAATATCTCTGCACTTGCCTTCACCGGATATCTCCCTGCATACCACTTTGTTAGCCCACGACGATGTGCAACTCTCTGCTTATGGCGCTTATATGGAACCACCGCTTTCTTTTCCACTACCGCCTCAAGATATCGCTCTGCATCCTCTACTTTCTTACCTTTTAGTGCTCGACACACCTCGAACGCATGCTTTGGCGAAATGTGCAGTTCATAGACCATTGCCCTTGCAGTCACCTCAGGAACAACACTTGTTCCCGCATCCACGCAAAAATTTACCTTTCCCATCTCTCTTCTCTTTATTTACTTATTTCAGTGGCACATACTTTGAAGACCTTGTAGCACCTACACCCGCGGCACCATGCGACACCCTGCTGCGTGTCAATGCAAACTCGCCCAGATAATGCCCTATCATCTCCGTTTTTATCTCTACGTATTCAAAGCCTTTTCCATTGTGTATTCCTACCGTCTTTCCTACCATGCTCGGCAGTACGATGGCATCTCGTAAATGTGTCTTAACCCCCTCTTTCGAGGTTATCCGCGTCAGCAGCTTCTCCTCTCCTTCTCTCAATTTTCTCTTCAATTTCCGGCGCTGTCTCG
>QENJ01000275.1 GCA_013374505.1 Candidatus Methanophagaceae archaeon | reverse complement strand
TCTGAAGAAAGCAGAAGTGAAGAAGTCAAGCGATGAAAATAAAAAGGCAGAAAAAATAAACGATGAAGAGAAGGTAGAAGAAGAGAAAGAGAAACAGCATATATACACGGTGCAGGAGATTACACGGTATGTAAGGCATATACTAGACAAAGACGACTTGTTACGAGACGTACATGTAAAAGGTGAGATTTCCAATCTCAGTCAGCCTACTTCCGGGCATTTATACTTCACGCTTAAGGACGAATCGTCTGAGTTACGATGTGTGATGTTCCGCGATCGAAGCGCCCTAATGAAATTTGCACTTGAGGATGGCATGAGCGTGATAGTCAGGGGCCGTATAAATGTGTATGAAAAGAAGGGATCCTATCAGTTATACGCCTCGGAAATCCAGGAAACTGGGATAGGTGCTTTGTATCTCGCATTTGAGCAGCTAAAGAAGAAGCTAAAGGGAGAAGGTTTGTTTGACACCGTGCATAAGAAGCCGATACCTGTTTTTCCACGCACAATCGGTGTCATCACCTCGCCAACCGGTGCTGTTATCCTGGATTTGTTAAATATTACAAGGAGACGGTTTCCACATGTACACATTCTGCTGGCGCCGGTGGTGGTGCAAGGTGGAGAAGCTCCTGCACAGATTGTAAAGGCGATTCAGTTGTTGAACCGAGCAAATAAAGAGCTTGAGAGGATAGATGTGCTAGTGGTGGGACGAGGTGGCGGCTCGATAGAAGAGCTGTGGGCGTTTAATGAAGAGTCAGTAGCAAGGGCGATTTTTTCTTCAGAAATACCCGTTATTTCCGCTGTGGGACACGAAACGGACTTTACTATTGCCGATTTCGTGGCGGACAAACGAGCTGCGACACCTTCGGAAGCTGCGGAGCTTGCGGTACCAGATAAACGCGAAATCAAACGGCATTTGTGCTCTCTGGAGTTGCAATTGCGGCAGAATGTGTTTAACGCAATTGAAGTACACCGGCAGAGGTTAGAAAGCATAGAGAAAAGTGTTTTATTCAGAAAGCCCACGGAGCGGATAAATCAGTACCGGCAGACGGTAGACGAGTTAAAGCGGAATATGCTCGCTGAGATTACACATCGTGTGGAATTACATCGGAAGAGCCTACAAGCCGTTATTGGCAAACTGGATGCTTTAAGTCCTTTGGCAATCCTTGAGCGCGGGTATAGTATCTGTTCGCGGCCTGATGGTAAGGTAGTAAGAAGTGTAGAAGATATTTCGGTTGGTGATGCGCTGAAGGTATTGTTTACGGATGGAGAAGCATTATCAGAAGTGAAAGAGAAGAAGACGAACAAATGAATGAATGCTAAACATTATTTAGATGAGGATTAAGAAGAAATGGAAGAAGAAAAAGAAGCGGCTGACGAGATGACTTTTGAAGAGGCGATGAAGCGGTTAGAGAGCATCGTAGAGCTGCTGGGTGAAGGCAACCTGGCGCTGGACGATTCGTTGAAGATATTCGAGGAGGGCATGGGTTTATGCAGATTTTGCAACAAGGAGTTAGACGAGGCGGAGTTTAAAGTGGAGAAGTTGATGGAAAAGGAAGGCGGAGAGATAGGTGTAGAGCAATTCAAAGAGACGGAATAAGATACGTCATGAACAAAAAAATAAGAGCGGATTTCCCGGTATTGGAACACGTAATCTACCTGGACAGTGCAGCCACGAGCCTGACGCCGGAGCCAGTCGTGGAAGCAGTTGCTGGATATTACAGAGAGTATAATGCGAATGTCGGGCGTGGTGTTTACCGATTGTCACAACTCGCAACACAGAACTACAAAGAGGCACACCAAAAAGTTGCGGAGTTCATTGGTGCAAAACACGAAGGAGAGGTAATATTCACAAAGAATACGACAGAAGCGATAAATATGGCCGCGAATGGGTTAGCCTGGCAACGCGGGGACGAAGTAGTAACAACATTGCTGGAGCATCATTCTAATTTCCTACCGTGGTTTAAGGCGCACGAGAAGGGCGTAAACTTGCGAATCGTGAAACCTGACCTGGATGGCGTATTCGAGGTCGCGGATTTTGAGGCTGCGATTAGCGATAGTACGCGGTTAGTTGCGGTCACACATATATCCAATGTCCTGGGCACGATTTCACCAATCAAAGAACTAGCCACGGTTTGTAATGAAAAAGGTGCATTGTTACTTGTTGATGCTGCTCAGTCCGCCCCACATATTCGGATAGATGTGGCAGAGCTTGGATGTGACTTCATCGCTTTTTCGGGTCATAAAATGCTGGGACCGACAGGAACCGGGGTACTGTGGGTGAAAGAACCGGATAAGATGGAGCCTACCCTTTTTGGCGGCGGGATGATAAAAGAAGTAGCGGTGGATGGTTACGAATTGGCGGCGGGCTATGAGCGATTTGAAGCGGGTACACCGAATATCGCCGGGGGGATCGGACTTGGGCGCGCAGTGGATTATTTGGAAGATGTGGGCATGGATGTGCTGGGGACTTATGAAGAGCGATTGGCAAAGCGGCTCATGGACGGGTTGCAGGAACTAGAAAATGTGCATGTATATGGCTCTACGAAACCGAGCGAAAGGATCGGCGTGGTGTCTTTTAATATTGTAGGCATGAACCCGCACGATGTTGCGTTACAGCTTGACAAAGATTCTGATATAGCGGTACGGTCGGGACATCATTGTTGTATGCCGTTGATGAACTATTTGGGGCTTAAGGATGGCACGGTTCGAGTTTCTTTATACTTGTATAATACAGAAGAGGAAGTTGATAAGTTTTTAGTGTCGGTTGAGACTATAGCAAAGAAGTAACGTGAGGATATGACGCGGTAGAGGCATTATGACCTCGGACTAATAAATAGTTGGGACCAGTATAGATTTGGGGCACAAGAAATCTAATCGAAAAGTCCCGTAGCACTGATGAAGAATATCCCGTTCGAGCTCTTCGATGCTGCAGACTTTATCAGCGTGGATTTCTACTTCAACAATCACTTTTCGTTTTGGCAGGTATGACTAAGTGGGATGTGCTTTTATTAAGATTTATTACGAATCGTCTGAGAAGGAATATTGTGCCCTAGAAAAACTGGTCCCACTTTTTTGCCGCGTGCCGGGGCCATCAAAGGAATACTTTAGTACTTAAAGAATTTCTATTTTCCTTTCTTTTTTTTGATGAAGTTGCCATAGCACTTATCAAAACACTCTTCTTTATGGGCTTGATCAACTCCATAAGCATCGATACAGTCCCTATAGCAAATATGCTCCCTCGACTTCACTGCCTTACTTCCCATTTCTTCTATTTTTTTTTCTAGTTCTTTTATTTTTTCTTCTGTCGCTTTGTCCATTTCATAGACTCCTTTTTGTTTTAGAATATCTTATGCCGTATATAAACTTATTTTTTTTTTATTAACTAACATCGCATCCCGTATTATTTACAGGACACCGCCTCATACTCTGTGATTTCCTTCTCTCATTACGTACAGTTTCAACCCACTTTCAAATACTTTCTCAAAATCTCTTACAACAGACTCTATCCCCCAGCGCTCAAAATCACATTCTCCTTCTGAGCGGAGAGCAAGTACAACTTTTTTATCGTCTTTGCTAGTAAACTTAGCGGTTTTTATGCGGCCTGTGTGACTTCTATCGAGCTTTTCCGCGAATTTTAGTAGTGTGGAGAGGATGATCACGGTCCTCTGAGATTGCTCATCGAGTTCTGCCATCGTCGTCTCTTTCCCTCTTGGGACTCGCTTTCTGTGAAACCGAGCGACGTTTGCCATGATGCTAATCTCAGTCTGATTGAATCCCAATAGTTCTGCGTGGCTGATTATGTAATGGGAGTGGATATGGTGGTCCCGGAACGATATGAAATTACCGGTATCGTGAAGTATGGCCGAATATTTCAGCAGTTCCCTCTCGGAATTACCTAAGTCGTGCAGTTTAATCTTGGAAGAACTGTCAAAGAGCTGAAGTGCGAGAGTGGCAACGGTATTTGCGTGGTCTTCGTTGATGTTACAGGTCCTTCCAAGTCTTAGGACACACCTTTCTCTGACAGACATCTTTTCAACTTCTAGTGCTTCGCCTTGCCTTTGTAGATAATCAATGAGCAAACCATGACGAAGACCCCTGTTAGTGACTATAATCTCTTTGAGGGCAAACTCTTCCATTAAAGCCTCAAGGATCACGGCACCACCGATGATTATGTCTGCCCTATCAGCGTTGATACCAGGAACCTCTTTCCTTTCCGCGAGCGTAAGAGAACATAGTATAGAGATAACCTCCTTTAGTTCTCTCAGCTCAAGTACAAGGTCTCTCTTCGCGCCTCCTTTCTTGAACATCTTTCTTGCTATCTCTGCTAAATTGATGATTGTGCCCGAGCTTCCAATAGCAAGCTCTATTTCATCACGATTCATGCGCTCTATTGTCCTCAGCATCTTATTCTTGGCGTATCGCTTCATCTTTTCGTAGACAAACATTGATACCCGGCTTTCAGCAGTATCTGAGAGAAACAGTCTTGTTAGCCTGATGGCACCAAGCTTGAGGGTGTCCAGATTCTGGTATTGAAATTGGTCGCCTATTATTATCTCTGTACTACCACCACCGATGTCAATGAAGATCGTTTTTTTCGGGCCTATGTGAACTCCGCTTGAGACGCCAAGGTATGTGAGTCGAGCTTCTTCTTTTCCTGATACTACTTTCACGTTTAAACCTGTCTTTCTCAGCTCTTCAAGAAATTCAACTTTGTTTTTCGCTTCTCTTGTTGCTGATGTTGCAACTGCGACAATCTCATCGGCATCGAATGCTTTTGCGACTTCAACAAATTTTTGGCATACCAGAACAGCCCGTTTCATCGCTTTAAGTCGTAGACAGCCACTACTGGAAACCTGCTCGCCCAGCCGTACAATCTCCTTCTCTTCACGTAAAATGGCGTACGTCTGATTCGGCTTAATCCGTACAACTAACATGCGTATCGAATTTGTTCCAAGATCAATAAAAGCAATAACCCGATCCTCTGATCTCAATTCTTCTGACGCCATTGTACGATAAGTTTTCTCCCGATAACGCCCTCGAATAGGTCTTTCTTCTTTAGAACAGACTCGCTCTCAAGGCTCGTATCGTCTGTGACAATACAGACCAGAGTAACGCAATCCGAGTCTATTTCCGGATCGAAATCCGTAACGACAGCGGCGTGCGACGCATCCAGACCGTCGGCAATTCGTATAAATGATGCGAGAACTCTAACTTTCGCTTTGTTTTCCTGACTGAGAGCTGCAAAATGGTAATGACTATCCTTTGGATTTGCTTTTCGGTGGTATCGCGCAATACTGCCTATGAGGTACCGCTCATCTGACGTAAACGGGAATTCTTGCTCGTTTAGTATAAGTTTCAGAGAGGATTTGTGGTGTCCTTTTGAACCCTGAGACCAGCCGATGTCGTGTAGAATTGCGGCACATTCCAGCCAGTAGCGTTCCTCTTCACCCAGTAAATGCAGATCGCTCAGTTTATCAAAGAGTTCAAGTGCTAACTTTCTAACAGTATTCGAATGCTCCTGATCCGGATCATACTTCCCGGCAATCTCTCGTGTCTGCTCCACTCTCTTTTCATACCCGCTTTCTTTTTCACCTCTCTTTTCCATCTTAGCCTCCTCTTCAAAGATAGTATCAAGCGAAACACCACGAAGCAACATCTGTGCGAAGTTCTCCGGAAGCCCACTAGCTCGTATTGAATCTGCTGCGCCTTCTACATCGTAATCAAGCTTAATAAAATCGACGTAAAAGGAGTTGGAATTTAGGATAGCATAATTAGCCCTCCTGTCTCCATCATCCGGCCTTCCAACACTTCCGGGGTTTATGAACGTAACACCGTCCACTTCTCGTTTGAACTGACGATGCGAATGCCCCATGATAACCACGTCTGCATCGGCAACAGAAGCGAGCTCGCTCAGTCGCTCTTCCGAAGTGAAAGGTGTGAGTGGCTCTTCGACCGATTCCGGGCTCCCATGTACCATCAACAGACATTTATCGCCTATACTGATTCTCATCTCACGATCCAATGAGCGAAGAAATCGAATCGAAGTTTCGGTTAGGTTTTCACCTGCGAACTCAAAAGAGATCTGCTTCTGCTTCTTAATCTTACCTCCTTTCTTCTTCTTCTCTTTTCTTAACACCTTCAAATCGTAGTTACCGATAATGCTATGGACATTCTCTGATGATAGTTTCTGAACCACCGCATCAGGAAATGCGGCATATCCAAGAAAATCGCCCGCGTTTAAAAAAATCGCTGCATCACGCATCTTCGCATCATCCATCACGGCATTTAAGGCATGGAGGTTTGCATGTACATCTGCGATGATCGCGATTTTTTGGTGTTCTCCTGCAGATATGATTAAAGGTTTAATCTCTTTATGCTCGTTTTCGTCCTTTTTCACGTTCCTTTCACC
>QENJ01000274.1 GCA_013374505.1 Candidatus Methanophagaceae archaeon | reverse complement strand
ATGGTTTTTTTGTTCGTCGTTGCAATTGCGCTAGATGATTTATCCTGGACTCTCATATGCCTCTCGGGTATTATTGTAAGCATGGCACCTATGTTTCTGAAACGTTATTTAAAGGTAGAAGTACCCTATGTTCTTGACCTCATGATTACGCTTGCATTGTTTTTACATACCGGCGCCGTTGGTGTATTTGATAATATATACCATATCCTTCCGGAGTTTGACCTGGTCACTCATTTTGCGTCGTCTGTTGTTGTCGCGTTCATTGCATTAATCGCACTTTATCTATTAGATGAGTACTGGGATGGACTGCACATAAACATATATGCCATGACGTTTGCCGTTGTCGTTATTACTATGGCTTGCGGTGTTGTCTGGGAGTTAGGGGAATGGGCGATAGGCAAGTTGTGGGGCATCTATTTCCAGGTGGATTTAGACGATACCATGATGGATTTACTTGTTGATACAATAGGCGCGACAATTATGGCGGTGATTGGTATATATCTAATAAAAAACGGTACACTAAAAGAGCTGACAAAGGGGCTGGGAAAATTAGCGGACACACATCTAAATAAGAATAAAAAGTAATTTTTGCAGCCGACATCCTAACGCTATACAACACTTTTTTTTTTATACTCGTAAATTCAAGAAGTGCATATGAAACCAGGTACCGTTGTATCTTATATCCTAAAGGCGATTATCGTGATCTTCTTTATTAGTGCAATCTGGCGAAATAACTGGATAATAGCCTTCGGATGTTTTGCGGGTATAATGTTTACGATATTACTACCCATTGCACTCAAGCTAAAATTCAACATAACCCTGCCCTGGATACTTGACCTTATGATTACGGTGGCATTTTTTATACATATATGCGGCGATGTTCTCTACGCATATGATACGATCCCATCTTATGATAATATTACACATTTTGTTTCTGCCTGTGTTGTCGCACTTGTGGTTCTTATCGCGGTTTATATCCTGAGTGAATACTGGGGCGGACTTCAGGCTGACAAGTATGGTACCGCTTTTGTCGTTATCATAACTACCGTGGCAATGGGTGTAGTCTGGGAATTCCGTGAGTGGTCCGCCGATGCGCTTTTTGGGATGCAGACACAATTGAGTCTTGAAGACACTATGACTGACCTACTTGTTAATGCCTTAGGAGGCGTTTTTATAGCTATCGTTGGCATAAGACTATTAAAAAACGGTGCACTAAAAGAAATGACAAAAGATTTGGGAGAACGGATTGACACACACATATTTAATAAGAAAAAGCCGTAGTGTAATTGTAATATATTTCTATACCATAGCAATAAATACAAGAATCCTTTATATAGTGCACTAATATAGAGGTAATAGAATGAGGCACGAAGCTATATGCCGAAAAAGGGAAAAACTACCCGTAATAGTTCCTGTTACTCGGATAAAGCCATGAATGAACCGATGAGGATAAAGCAACAAGAGCAGGGAATGGTGTATGAAGCCGCAATAAGAGTGGTAGGGGGTGCGAATAGATGTTAGCAGAACTGCTTATTCTTTTTGCTATGATTGTAATAGTCTACCTGTTGTTCCGAGTGTTCAAGAGCGTTATATATCTGATCATAAACTCAGTCCTGGGGTTGATTACTCTTTTTGTTGCAAACCTCGTTCTTGGATTGGACATCGCGTACTCATGGCTTGTCATTCTGATATGTGCGATTGGTGGCATAATCGGTGCTGTCATCGTGATTATTCTACAGTTGTTGACCGGCCTGTTTTGATAGTATCAAGCGTTCAATCTTGCGGAATTCGTAAGGACGTACAAACAAATTCAATTTCTGCTATTTCGATGCTGCCCCACGCCTTTTCGCTCTGCAATGTCAACAACGTATATCACATCCGTACTACACGCCTAGAACTACTTGCATTCTTCCAGTATTATCATATGCTTCATCAGATTAATCTCTTTTAGCCGACCCTTTGCATGTTTTGTCTCACCTAATATCCCCCTGAATGTTATAGTCTCGCCATCAATTTCTACGTGAACCACATCCTCCATCAGTAATTCTCTACCCCCTTCTTTTTCTATTAGCACACTTGATTCGCACATAAATTTAGCTACCTCCTTTCTCGTAAAACATTCTTTTACGTCCTTTACTTCTTACAAAACAAGTCCTTTGAACCATTTTCTACCGACTCCTCCTTAGTTCTTTACAAACTGCGTTCCAGCGACTTTGCCACCGCATAAGCTGGAAAAGCAGCCGAAATCGTACGTCCATAACGTGCAGAAAGCGATATGAACTGTATATTCAACACTTCCGCCGCTTCTCTCGCGATGAATTCGCCTACTCCCGTGGATACCGCTATCTGTAATCCATATCTATCCTTCATCTCTGCCATCGCAGCAGACAACTCCTCTACCTGTGCTCTTTTCACTTGCTCCGCAATACGAACAGTACCCTCTTCCCCCAGCTCTTCAAGGTCACTGCACACCACTCTCGCCAGCCTTCGCATCGCACTTAGTCTGCTCTTTTCTGTCGTCTCGCGATTTGCAAAGGCATAGCTGTCCGGGCTTTCACAACTGTAATCCTCCGCAGTTAGGCACCCGAGCACGAGGTAAGCATCAGCAGTTAATGCGAAAAGTTCAGAAGAAGTCCGGTATTCGTCTCCGCCGATCTTGACTTTGTTCAGCAATGTGGCAACATTGGTTCTTATAATTCCGGAATAGATTAGTTCGTGCGATTTAAGTCTTTCAAGGTCTCTTCTATCTGCTTTTAGCTCTCCCGCCACTATTGGAATCACATCCGTCGTGGTACTGCCGATGTCAATGAATATTACATCGCCATATTGATCCGACACGAGCTTCGCAGAAGCGAGCCAGTTCGTGGCTGCAAAGGCAAGAGGGTCTTTATCTACATCAGAACCGTCTCTAAACATGCAATTGCGATCAAGGAATTTGAGTTTATCAAACGAGGAGGCTAAGGCGTTTTTGATGTGCAATACTCCTTCTCTTTTCGATACAAAGCAGTCACATAGCTCACCGGTCATCACCATGCCTACTGCTTCTATCTCCGGCTCAAACTTCTGTTTCGCTTTGGCTAGCACGTCATGTAGAACCGCTTTATTTCGCCATAAAGGCGCGTAAATCGACTCCACGAGCCCCTCGGAAGTGGCTATTTTCGTATTCGCGCCCCCAACATCTATACCCACAAACATAGCTTTCTCTTTTACTATGAGAAAGAACCTCCATTAAGAAAAGTTATTTCTTTTGCTTTTCTTTCTAAAGGTTATGGGCAAAGATAACAAAAACGGTAATGATAGAACAAATGCGTTTAGGGAAAGGCTACAGCAATTGCAAAGCGGAGTCAAAGGTTGTATTGAATCGGTAGAGTCTGAGTTAGACAAGCTGATTGGTATAAGAGGCGAATTACGTGGTATAACAAATGAACTGGAGCGAACAACCACGAGTTTGAACGGTAAAGAAGAGGACGTGGAACCGGATGAGATAGTAGACGCTATTGAGATTCTGGAAGATGAATTCGCTGCAAAGAAACGTGAATTAACGTTTCTGTATCAGGACGAGGGATCAAAGAAAGCAGATGAAAAAACTGCTGAATTACAATATTTACAGGCGGAATTTGAGAACTATAAGCGTAGAGCGGAGAAGGACAAACGCGATTTTGCTGATTATATCCTCAAAGGCTTTGTATCGGAGTTGTTACCAATAAAGGACTATTTAGAGCTTACGATTGTGCATGCTAGCGAGAATAATGAGTCAGAAGGTCTGGTAAAAGGTGTGGAAATGACCGTAAAGCAATTCAAGGAGCTTATGGAAAGAGAGGGGCTCGAGGAGATAAAAGCAGAAGGTGAGAAGTTCGATCCATTCAGGCATGAGGTGGTATCAAGAGAGGTAAACGAGACACACCCGGAGAATACGGTTATTGCAGTAACAAGAAAGGGTTATGTACTCCATGATAAAGTCATAAGACCTGCGATGGTGAAGATAGCGATACGCGAAAATAGCGAGAAGGCGGATTCTAAAGTGCTAGAATGAGTTATTTACGTAGGTTTATGCTTCAACGCAGGCATTACTATCTTTTTAATAGTTGTGACACGCCTCGTCCTGTTAAATACCCGCCGATACCAACCATACACATGAAGTATATCAATACTATTATAAAGGTATTATGATCCATAAATTCGCTGCTAACAAACACACTTGCGGTTATAAACGAATATAAAAGCATCACAGCCCCTATGGGTGTAAGTATAACCCCTGTAACCATAGGACGATCCGTTAGCGCCACACCCTTGCTCGTCAGATAACCGCTAATTGCTATCATACATATAAGGAAGGCAATCTTCGCGATAAACAGCTCTGTGAAGAAGATAAATTCTCTATTGACAAACGTATTTGCAACCATGAACGAAAAGCAAAGCAGGGTCAATCCAATGGGTATTAATATTATACCAGTAATCATAGAATGTTCGGGTAACGTAGCACCCTTTTCCGTTAGATAGACTCCGATTCCAATCATACAGCTAAGGAAGATGACCCTCATTACAAAGGACTCATCCAACGTAAATTCGCCAATACAGAACTTATATGCCGTTAGGAATGAATACAGAAGCAAGATCAAACCAACAGCAGTAATTATCACACCTGTAATAGCTCTGTTTGTACTACCTCGGGCATTTAGTCCCATTCCTCTTTCCGCTTCACCCGTTACTCCTTCTCCTTTTGTGGGCCGTTTAAGACTCTCGCTACCCATTACGTAGATCAAAGCACCAAATATTATCGCGAATACCACGGCTACAATTCCTCCCAGTGTGGAATAAACCATGATAGGTGCTTTTCGTCTCGAATTCCAGGACACATATAAAGAATCATATATTATGTCCGTCTCGTCACTCGTGACGTTCACAACAGTGGATAACCCGGAACTTTGCTCTAATATTGAGCCAGAAATTGGCGAAAGATTCGCTACTATTGCGTTTACTTGAGCATTCAAATCACCAACAGAATCTGCAAATGTAGCTATTTCTTCGTGGACTATTGATCCCGCAGTCGTTGTTTCCGAAGTTGTGTTAGTAGTGGAGTTCAGTGCGCGTTCAGCATCGGTAAGGGTGCTACTTACATTAGATAGGTAACTACCAATATACTCCGTTTCTGCCTTTAGCGCCTCAAGAGCTGGCAGTGTCTCTTGAATATTCTGCCGTAATTCGGGTTCCTGTTCTTTACAGGTCCATGAATCTTCAAAACCACGGATAATCTCAGTAAGATTAGTAGTTACACTTGTAGAAGCGGCACCCCACACATTTAAAGATTCATTTAATACGTTTAATTCGCTTTCAAGCGTGGTTATGTCCGGATATGCACTTTTCATGACGTCCCATGCACCTTCACCAAAAAGATATAGGCTTTTTAACTCGGTCATTTTAGCTATCATAGAACTTGCAGCAGCGTCAATTGGGGCTATGGCATCATAAACCGCCTGTATCGTTTTATTAATGCCTTGCAAAGCCGCAATATCGTATTGCTTAAATCGTATGGCGGCCGTTTTCCATGCAGATTGTGTAAAAACAGATTTTGCGATTGCCGGGTCAGTGACCTGCGAACCCTCGGCTGTGATGATCTCAATACCGTCTGCATATGGAAAAACATTATAGTATTTTATGATGTGATATGTGGTGCCATTGTAACTAACGGTATCAATGACCTTTGAATAGGTATCGAGTATTTTTTTATGCTGATCTGCTATGTCCGAAGCCGATTGTGCGGATGCCGGCATCAGTAATAAAAGCAAAAGCAAGACAAAAACAACGGCCACTTTTTGTATCATATCTTTAGTTCTAACATAGTCTAATATAATTTTATTAATATTATTTTTGTTTGATTATGTTTGACATATAGACACGATATTCATGCACATATCAGAAAAAAACTACTACCTTTTTAAGCTCATACTAATCTATCGTTTTTTTGAAGAACCAAATAGGAGGTGTATTATGAAAACAAAAGTGATTTTAGTTGGTTTAGTTACAGTATCGTTAGTTCTGTCGCTATTTTTAATCGGCAGTGCCGTAGGAGCAGAAAAAGAAGTGAAAATCGGTATTATGCAAGCATTGACAGGAGACCTGGGCACTTATGGCGGACCCATGACGGACGCGGCTAAACTTGCGGTGAAAGAGGTAAACGAAAACGGAGGTGTACTTGGTGTAGATATTACGGCGATAGTAGAAGATACACAGACGTCAGAAAATTCAGCCGTGGACGCAGCAAATAAGCTCGTTAAAGTAGATAAAGTCCCCGCAATAATCGGAACAACGAGTAGTGGACCCAGCATGGCGATCATAGACATCACAACGGGCAAAGGCGTTATCCAGATTTCGTCATCCAATACTGCGCCTGATTTCTCTACATACGAGGACAATGACCTATATTTCAGGACATGCCCATCCGATACGTTGCAGGG
>QENJ01000111.1 GCA_013374505.1 Candidatus Methanophagaceae archaeon | reverse complement strand
GAGCCATTACTGAGCTACGCTCCGATTGATGAGATACGGGAAAAAGAAGAAGGCATGGATGGGAATTGCCTGTTGAAGACGAATCGAACCAACCTGGACGCCAGTGAAATCTGGAAGCTTTACGTGATGCTGACCCGTATCGAAAACGCATTCAGGGATTTAAAATCATATTTGGGCTTACGCCCAAACCGGCATCACAAAGAAGATCGCGTCGATGGTCATATATTCATATCGATTCTCGCCTATCACCTGCTTCATTCAGTAGAATCTATATTGCGAGTACAAGGGAACCATTTACGGTGGGCAACAATCAAACGAATCGTCAGATCACATGCTTATTCGACGATCCAGTTGCCGACTACCAACGGCACAGTCATCAACATCAGAAAGCCCGGCATTCCCGAAGGAATCCACAAGGAGGTTTACGACAAACTTGACATCGACTATCAACGCCTGCCAGTAAGTCGCAACCTTGCCTGATCAAAAAAGTAAGGCGAGGCTGTAGAGGCTGTATCCATAACCATCTAAAAATACTGTTGTTTTTTTCAAAGTGCGAAATACGGGTTAGGTGTCGGCTTGGCTGTTTCGGCGTTTCCGCTTTCCGTGCCCGTTTAGCCTCCTCCATAATCCACGTTTCCGCAAGCCTCCCTGCGATCCCACACGGTCGGATTTCCCGAATGTGGTTCTTGACCCTGGCTTGTCCTCCCGCTGCCTTTCCATGAATGAGGAGGCTTAATGGAATTATTAGCGAGGTACTCTACACCTAACCAAGACATAGATTTCGACAAGGCTATTAGAGAAAACCCAGAGAATTATTATCTTAAGGAGTACAAGGCGATAGTGAGGCAAATAGAAAAAAGGGGGTTGGTTCTAACTTCGGCCACCTTGCTTCGTGACCCGACTCAATATCCCAATAAATGCTATGAATTCACTTGGTTGCGTTTTCCTGAACTGGTATTGTAAAATTAGTGGCCGAAGTTAGAACCAACCCCGAAAAAAGGACAAACGAGGTATGTCCATAGAACTATAAAATTCGATTGAGAACAAGGAATATCAGGCAGTTGAAGGTTATCCTTTAACTGCCTTTTTCCTTTTCCTGCGCGGGCGGGAGCCCCCTATGGGTGGCGGGATAGCTGGCAGAGACAATGAGACCGGATTGCAGGAAAGGCTAATTGTATGATTCTTTTGGGAGACTACAAAGACATGGTGGCAAAGTCAAGAACACCTATACCTTCACAGGCTGGATATTCGATATAAGAAATTGTATACCATATCTTGTACATTATATGCCATTCAACTACAACATGCAGGAATTTTAGACGTTAAAATGGCTTATATCGAATATCCAGATACCTTCACAGGCAGAGAATGGAACAAAGAGATAGGATTGTACTACTACAGGGCAAGGTATTACTTAAATGTTAAACGAAATTTTTACTAACTTTGCTTAAAGCCTTATGAATTAAGGATTCAAAAAGAAAAAACTATGCAAAAACCGCAAGTTGCTGGAGTTACACAATTAGTATGTTTTAACATATTGTAATCATAGGATATTTCAGAATATCAAATTATGCAATATGTTATAATTTCCGATATTATACAAATCGTATAAATCCTTATATAATAAGGAGTTAAGATGTTTAATTTTAACAAAGCCACTACCTTCAGGTTATAACAACCAGATTATCTTATAATCCTATATTTTAAAGGACTTTACAAGCATATTGTTAAATTTCACTTAACTTTTAAGTATTATGATCCTGAGGTGGGGAGGTTTGTGACACCTGATCCGAGTCATTTTATACAACCAAGAGGAACAAGTATCCCCTATCTTCTTCCCTTTCTTTTGACTACGCCGCAGGAGCTGAATGGTTATTTTTACTGTTTAAATGATCCGGTTAATGCGGTTGATCCATCTCATCATTCGCTTAAAAAAATGGGTAAAAGTTTAATTTTGGATTTCAAGGAATTGTGTGGTTTTTTAGGCAGTTACACAATGTTGCCTCTTTATTGCAAAAAAAATTTAATTATCATGAGGCTCTTGCCGATACCTGCAAAGTGTGAATTTTTTTTAAATCCAATCACAAGATTACGATTTCTTCGTGTTTCTTTAAGAGTCTCGCATGTCATTTCCTTGATTTATACTGCTATATAGCGTTAACCACAACATGTTGTGGTTATTAATTAAACAATACACAATTTTTTTAAGCGAATTAGAAGATCCATTAGGACTAAAAGAATTTGAGATAAGGATATGGATAGGAGGGTCAGTTGGGTATGCTATTGTTGGAGGTGGTGTATACGACATCACCATTATGGACGTGGAGACTGGTGAAACCACCTTGTATACTGTGAAGGTTCTCGGTTTAGGTGTTGGGCTTCCTTCACCAGGGGCAGTTCAAGACCTGTAGGATTTAAGGTGGATGATCCGTGCAAGACCTCAGCCAGTTTTGAGGGATACGGCTACATGGGGGGTGTGTCTGTCGAGGTGGTTGGCGGAGTTAAAGTGGGCGGAGGCATCAAGATACCTCACGGCCCGTTTATCCCGGGGCCCATGATCGGCTGGGAACGAGGGGGCTTTGACATAGGGGTATCTCATAGCATTACCTACTGGTCACATTAATGCGGACGAGGAGAAACCATGTTTGAGAAAAACCTCTTGCGTTTAGCTAGCATCTTAATCTCTTGTGTGGGGGCGTACGTATGTTTGCGCCCCGCATCTGTTGCCGAAAAGATTAAATTGTTCTACAGCGAATACCCAATTATCAGGTATGCTGGGGAGAAGCAGCTGACTAGTAGATCTATTTTGGTGAGGCTTGTCGGTGTTGTGCTTGTCATCGTCGGAATTATCTGTCTTTTTTCAATTTAACACCGATTTTCACTCTAGTTTTAACCGTCATATCGATATAAGATTTTCAGGGAAACCTTGCGGGCCGAGTTCCGGGATATCCGTAGATAAATAAATAACTGCTATGAAACGGGTCTTTGTCAAGTAAAATAATTTGGTTTTTTAACCTGGTTCAAATTTTAAATTTATCATAAGCTGTGCCATTAATAATTTTAGGGTAAGTTCCGGTACCTTGATATATTGATTACTTCTTTTGCAACTTTTTATCGCAGTTTGCGGATTAGCTTACTGTTGGCAGATTGAATTCATTGTAATTGCTAAGAAAAAATGGGGTCAGGTTTACTATTGACCCATGAGGCAAAGATTTGAGACACTCGTAATTAGTGCCTGTCCGAAAAAAGGTTAACCATTTGAATTAATTGAAATTGGATCAATATTTTCTCTTGCAAAGATATTTTATATGTGCTATAAGTATTTGTTGAAAATCAGTAAGTTACATGTTGTTTTCCTAGTTGGCATGCCATTTTCACCAAAATCTTCGCAGGAGAAAACTATGAGAAAAACCTTTGAACCTCAAATTACCTTCGGTACTGTTCCCATGTCAAATATAAAATTCGACATCCTTTGTCGCCACGAGCTTGTTCCTATTTTAATGGCGCTACAGCATCTGTATTTTAACAAACCTGTTCTCAATGAAATCTTGGATCTAATCAAAGAAGATATTGTTGAAGATAAAGATGAAAAGCTTGGCTGTTCCGGGATGCATTACTGGGACATTCTTGTATTGGCATCTGTCCGTCTTGGGTGTTATCTGAATTATGATGCTCTTCATGATCTTGCAAACAATCATGCAACTTTGCGTGATATCATGCGGATTAGCCGTTTAGACGATCAAAGATTCCCAAGAACAACAATCCATGACAATATCACCAAGCTTTCTCCTAAAACCATTTTTAAAATTTCTGATATCATTGTAACATTAGGGCATGAGTTTTACCCCAAAGCGATTGAAAAGCTAAGGGGAGATAGTTTTGTTGTTCAAAAGAACATTCATTACCCCACCGATGCCAATTTGATCCTGGATGGCATTCGCAAATCTATTGAGCTTAGTGTTAGACTTGGGGATGCGTTTAATATCAGCGGGTGGCGGCAACATGCAAGCCTTTTAAAAAAGATCAAGAGTATATTACGTAATATTCAAAGAACTGCAAAGAGCAAAAGAAAAAACAAGGAAGAACAACTCAAAGAACTTTACGAAAAACTGATAAAGCGTGCACACAAAATAATCGAAAAATCTCTTGATACAATATGTACATTTTACTTCACCCAATTTGAACTGAACCCGACCTTTTCTTTTGAGATAGATTCAAGAATGTCAGAGATTTTATATTTCATAACTGCCACTCAGAACATGTGTGAGCTTGCAGAGCGGCGAGTATTTGAAAACGAGAAAATCCCTAATTCAGAAAAGATTTTCAGTCTTTTTGAGCCGTTCACTGAACTTATCAATAGAGGCAAAATGCCTTTTCCGATTGAATTTGGTCACAGAGTTCTTGTGATCCAGGATGGTGGAGGATTCATCGTCCATGCGGAAGTAATGGGCATTGGTGTAACTGATGAGAAAGTCATTGTTGAGACAATGAAAAAACTTCAAGACCGATTCAATAATAGGATACGTATTGCGAGTTTTGACAAGGGTTTTTGGACTCCCAATAATCTGAAAGAGCTTTCAGAAATTGTGCCATTAGTATGCCTTCCAAAGAAAGGAAAGAGAAGTAAGGTTGACCAGGAGCGTGAAGGGTCTAAGGAATTTGGCAAGGCCAGGAAATGGCACCCTGGAATTGAATCTGCAATCAATGCTCTTGGTTCCGGAAATGGTCTTATTGTTTGTCGCGATAAAGGCGAAGAAGGATACGAACGTTATGTTGCCCTTGCTGTTCTTGGAAGAAATTTGCAGACACTTGGCACTATACTTCAAAAGAAAGAACTCAAACGAATAAGAAGACAATCTAAGGCGGCATAGAAAAATCTAACAAGTTTATCATCTTTTTAAGCATTCAGTAGGAGAAGTACGCCAAAATTTCCATAAAAAAGTAGAAATAGTTTTTCAGAAGTACTTTACTTTATAGTTTACTTGTCTTTTTGTCCAAATATAGTAACGCTATGCGTTATTATAGTGGGTAAAGTTTTGAGAAGGCTAATTTTCGGACAGGCACTAATTAAGGAGAAAAGAAGTTAGCCCCTTTTCTAAGACGGGGCCAGTACCCACTCTGAACAATGGTTATGCTTTTTACAAAATAGCGAATTTTTGAATATGAACATACCTGACAAAATCATAAAATTGATTGAGACTTTCGATTATAATTTAGAAATGTACAAGAAAGGCTCATATAATGAAACTCAGGTGCGCCGTGAATTTATAGACCCGTTTTTTGAAGAATTAGGTTGGGATATTGCGAATAAACAGGGCCATGCAGAAGCGTACAAAGAAGTAATTCATGATGAACAGATTCAGGCCATTTTTGAGGCGATCCGTCAACTAATGATGCCGCCAGCGAAGCCACACAAGAAGATCGGGTTTGTGGTAAAGGAAAAGAAGGCTGCCTATGGCAAAAGTACAAAGGAAAGTAGAAGAAAGAAATGATACCGGTTTATTGAGTTTGATGAGGAGATTGCTCAGAATATACGTTAAGAAGAGTGTGGAAAGACAACATTCAATCAAGATAATATCATTAAGGGTTAAATATAGACACCTTTGATCTTAGGAAGTCCCCGAAGTTCCCGCAGTCGGCTAGTAGGGAGAGCAATAGATGACAGACATTGAATACAAAAAAACAATATATGAAATTTTGAATAATTTTACGGGGGTTGAACCTCTTAAAGAATTGTTCTGGACGGAATTGAACTATGATCGGGTTAATGAATCTCTTTCCAGAAGGGGTTGGCCTAAAACTGCAACTGAGGTCTTAGCAGAAGATCCTGTTCTGTTTGCTTCTGGTGGGCAGGGCGATGAGTTTCATATTATTTATTCACGTTTGTTATCGGATCGTCTTTTTGCTGGTTTTTGATCCAAATCATTTTTTTGAAACAGTCCACCGTTAAGATAAGGCGCTAATGCTAACGTATTCTGTATTTCTTTTGGAAAATGGCGGTGTCCACCATGAAATTTATTATTAAAGGCTTCAAAAAAGAGCACTGAAAGCCATTGTTCAAAAAACGTATCTTCAGGCGGCTTTGTTTTTTGGTAACTTTTCCAGAAAGACCTGAGGAACTCGCTGTCTTCACCCAGCCATCTTTTTCGCTGGATAAAATACAAAAACATAACCCTATTTAAAAATTGCAGAGAATAGTCATGCGCCCACACTTTATCTTTGCTTTGGCTTTCCAAATTGTTCTGAATATCTTTAAAGACAATTCTGTATTCATCAAAGAATTGTTTTGTGACAGCTTCAACATCAAGGGCATTATCGTGAACTTGCTGAATTGCTAAAGGAGACTGACCAAATAAATCCTTTTCAGTGCGCTCGAGGTCTAACATTTCTATACGTTCTGTAGCTGTTCGCAGCCGTTCCCCATGCCCAATTGTAATTCTTCTAAACAGACGACGTTTTTCCGTTTTTTCATCATAT
>QENJ01000110.1 GCA_013374505.1 Candidatus Methanophagaceae archaeon | reverse complement strand
GCAATTATATTTCGGACAAAAATGAAATCAAGTCAGCAGTTGAGAACACCTTGACTTCGGGCTGTCCCTTCAATCTTTTATCATTGGACCAGAGAGCTGCATCAAATCTCAGTGCTAATGCGAAGTATTCAGTTTCATCAGGGTCTGGACATATCCTATTCGCATCTTGCAAAAATCGTTCAAAATCTTGTCTTGGGATTACAGCTATTATCACATTCAAAGAATTCACAAATTCATCGAAATCATCTTCAGAAAGCGAAGATTTTTCGATGAGCTCATCTTTATGCCCCTCTAACTCAATGAATAAGAATTCTGGGGCAATTAGTTGGAGTCGCTCGGAAAACATCAAATCACAAGTTTTACCTCTGGCAATTAGCGCTGAAAAGAGTACGTTGGCATCTACAACCAGCAACATCTTCAAACCTCACTTTAATTCTGGATATAGTTCTTTGTATCGTTCATGCAATCCCTTGTTTATCGTCCTTCCAAGTTCCAAGGCATCTTTCTCGGTTATTTTGCTCTTAGATGCTATGGCTTTTAACCTAGCTAATTTCGTGGCTTCTTCACGAATAGCATCTCTTGCCACTTTTGACCAGTCTATAAATGATATCCTATCTATCTCTCGCTTTAAATCTTCCGAAATCTCAACTTTTAATTCCGCCATTCCTCACTCCTATAACCATATAAAACCTACGTACCTAAATACATTTCCTCTAAAACTCTTAAAAACGTATCTGGCGTTGTTATTGCGGCTCAAAAGATTTTACAAAAGAGCATGCTCTTGCATTATGCAAAGAAAAAGTGTCCCTGAACGTTTTGATTAAACTTTTTTGGAGCTTGATAAATCTAGGCAGGGGATAAAAAAACAGAAAAGGAGTGAATAAGAAATATGAAAAAAGAAAGAAGAATAGACATATGGAAATTAGGCATATTGCTCATTGTAGCAATGTGCGCAGTATGTATAGCATCCGTGGCAACAGCACAAGAGACGCCGTTTGTTATCACTGGATACATATCCAATGCAAACGGAACCGAATGCAACAATCCAGGAGTGAACATCACGAATACGGCCACAGGCGAGAGCTGGTATGCCAGAAACAGGTCAGAATCGGACTGCTACCTGCTCGTGCTTACTAATGGCACCGATTTGAACGCAGGAGATGTATTGAGGTTCGATGTCACAAGTCCGGACGGAAGGCAGGCAAAGAGCGTGGAGCGTACAGTAACCCCAACTGATGTCACAGATGGGGGATTATTTGACTTTGACGTTACGCTCGAATACGTGAATACTCAGACCTGGCATGTAGATGACGACGGGGTCGAGTACCCGAACCCAAATTTCAATACCATCGGTGCCGCAATAACTGCTGCCTACGATGGAGATACCATTATGGTCTATGCTGGTAGCTATACGGAAACGATTACCGTGGACAAAATGCTCACCCTGCAAGGTGTTGGCCAACCAGTGATTGATGCCGAAGGGGCAGCTACGGACGCTGTGACGATTACGTCTCCGGGTGTAATTCTACAGGGCTTCAAAATCACTAATACTGGAAGCATGGGCTTTGGGGTACGCATGTCATCATTAGCGGATAATGTGATCATTGAGGATAACCTTATTGATGGTTGTAACCGTGGCGTCTGGTTTGACAATTCCGATGGTGGGACGTTAAAGAAAAACGTTATCCGCAATTCCTGGAGTTGGGTAGGTCTTTATTCCCCTGGAGGTGGCAACGCTTTTTATCTGAACGACTTCATTAATAATACAGAAGGTGTCTTCTGTCCAAATGTAAACATCTGGAATAGCACGGAAAAGATAACCTATGTTTACCAGGGCAATACCTTTGCTGGCTACATGGGTAATTACTGGGCTGACTATAATGGTACGGATGCTGATGGTGATGGTATCGGTGACACGCCATACATCACTACATACAGCAATGAAGATGTCTACCCACTGATGGCACCTTTTAAGAACTACTTCCAGTCGTCACCTGTTCAGACCTGGTATCTAACATCAGAAACTAAACCCACAGGTGCACCAACCGCGAATGATGGTCTGACACATGTGAGGAATAACTTAATGCACAAAGGTTCGCGAACTGGCTCAGAAAACTATTTTGACCTGAGTTCTACCGAAGTCGCATGGTTCTATGCAGACACAGGAGCAGAAAACAGTATCGGATTTGGCGAGCATTCATGGGAAGCATATATACGAACAGAAGAAATAGACGGAGAAGTAGGGCACAACCTCACGGTTGAAATTTGCAAGTTAGATAATGCCACAGGAGATGTGACTGTTATTGCAAGTCATACGCAGCAGTTGACCGAAGTAGGTACTAAACATCTTTGGAGCATAACTTGCGAGGATAATGCAGCTACAACACAGGATTTCAGTACTGGCGATTGGCTTGCGGTTAGATTATCTTGGGATTGTGAAACGGACGCACTTCGAATACACTACGAGGCAGAAGCAGGCAGTGACTCATACATCGAAAGTCCTTTGTCAGACCCGGGCTACCCGATTCCTGAACTGCCAACGATAATACTCTTCGGTGTGGGATTGCTTGTGATCACAGGATACGTTGCGTTGGGGAGGAGAAGAGCGTGAATAAAAAACGAAGTATAGATATATTGAGAATAGGCATATTGCTCGGTGTGACAATGTGCGCAGTAAGTATAGCACCAGCAGCGACAGCACAGGAAACACCGTTTGTTATCACGGGATACATATCCAACGCAAACGGAACCGTATGCAACAATCCAAGCGTTGCAATAACGAATACGGACACAGGTTCAAGTTGGGCTGCCGAAACTTATTCAGAATCGAACTGCTACCTGCTCGTGCTTGTCACTGGTACTGATTTGAATGCGAGTGAGACATTGAGAGTGGAAGTCACAAGCCCAGACGGAAGACTGGCAAAGAGTGTAGAGCGTACAGTAACCCAAGCTGAAGCAAATGATGGCGGTATATTCAACTTCGGCGTTACGCTCGAATACGTGAATACTAATACCTGGTATGTAGATGACGACGGGGTTGAGTACCCGAATCCTGATTTCAATACTATCGGTGCCGCAATAAGTGCTGCCCTTGATGGAGATACCATTAAAGTCTATGCCGGTAGCTATACGAATATTACCGTGGATAAAATACTCACTCTGCAAGGTGTTGGCCAACCAGTGATAGATGCCGAAGGAATAGCAGACATGGACGCAGTGATGATTAACGCTCCATGTGTGCTACTAAAAGGCTTCAAAATCACTAACACTGGTAACCTGAGCTTTGGTATACGCGTGGCGTCATCAGCGGATAATGTAGTCATCGAGGATAACCTTATTGATGGCTGTTTCGAAGGCGTTTGGTTTGACAATTGCCACGGCGGGACTTTAAAGGAAAACAATATCAGCAATTCCTGGGGTTGGGTAGGTTTTCATGACGCCGGAGGTGGCAACATCTGTTATCTGAACGACTTTATTAATAATTCCGGTGGCAATGTTTCCTGTCCATATGTTAACATTTGGAATACCACGGAAAAGATAACCTATTCTTACCAGGACTGTACCTTTACTGGCTACATGGGTAATTACTGGGATGACTATACCAGCGGCGGGGATGCTAATGGAGATGGTATCGGAGACACACCATACACTCCTTACGGTGACAATAAAGATAACTACCCACTGATAGAGCCTTTTGAGAACTATTTCCAGCCAACGCCAACACCAACACCAACACCAACACCAACACCAACACCAACACCACAAATAAAATTCGATACGGGTTCCGGAACATATCCCAGCATATCTGGCACGCATTACGGGGAAATCATACCTGAACAGAACAGCTCGGTGAACAAAATATACACATATCCATGTGCAGGAACCGGTGGACACAGCAAATACGTAAAAATATGGAATGAAACTACTGGTGAATGTGTTGTTGCAGAATGGGACGGTTACGTTAGTGGTTACCACAATCTGTCGTTCAACACAACGCTCACACTACGAGAAGGAATCGTCTATTCTTACCGCATAGAAACCGGCTCGTATCCGCAGATAATACACGCACCCTACAAACAAGTTACTGGTGGTGGAAACATCACCTGCACGAGATTCGAGGATGTCAATGGGAAGGAGTATAATGATTGGATACCGGCTATAAGACTATGGTGAACCGCGATGATAAACATATGGAGGCTTATTATCCTCTTTTATTTTTTTAGTTTTACAAATGATTAAAAAGATAATGGGCGTATTGCTCTGTGCAGCGGTGTGCATGGCCGCAGTGGCACCGGTAATAGCGCAGCCTTCGCTATTTGTGTCGCAATTAGATATTGATTGGCCACCGTTCCATTACGACGAGGCACATGTGGGATTCTCGCCATCAGAAGCACCCAATACGAGCGAGATTGCGTGGATAAGCGAAGACATTGGTGCCGTGCCTTTATCATCGCTCATCGTTGCGAATGGGAAGGTATTTGCGTATTGCCAGGGATTGCAGATAATGGACTCTAATTATACGTACCTTGTTGCACTGGACGAATCAGATGGAGAGATATTATGGGCAACACAGATCGCCCCGAGAGAGTATGGCTCATGGGCAACACCAGCGTATATGGATGGAAGTGTCTTTGTATCCTCTGGAGATAAGGTTTATCGTATTGATGCAGATGATGGTGCGGTCATCTGGGAGTTCAAGTCCCAGGGGGGTTATGGTTCTTTCATTAGTGGTCCTGTGGTTACGAGCAGTGCGGTCTATGTTGGCGATTGGAATGGATGCCACTACTATTGCATTGATAAAAACAACGGCACCGAGATATGGGATTTTACAGTATCCGGATACGCCCAATCCGTGCCTGCAATTGCATACGACACTATATACTTCGGCAGTGCGTATTCAGGCGATAATAGGGTATACTGCGTGGATGCGTGTAGTGGAAAAGAGGTCTGGAATACTTCATTCCCCATTGATAAGAATGTCTGCGGCAGTGTTACAATCGCGGATAAAATCGTTTATCTCACGACATACGACTTTTGTGGTACTGGCATATTCTATGCGCTTAATGCATTCAATGGAAGTAAAGTGTGGGAACACACAATTGAACGGACCGATTCAACACCTGCATACTATCCATCACCTGTGAGAGACTACGTTTATGCTGCGGGGGATTTACGACAAAGGAGGTATGCTGCTTCGATGCAAAGAACGGCAGCCTGGTCTGGCGTGTTTCTGGCCTTGGTAGCTGGACGAACTCGCCTGTGGTATCAAAAGATGGTAAAGTCTTTGTAGGTAAGGAGGGTGGAGGTAGTAACATGATACGGGGATATGTCGGATTATACTGCCTTGATGCGTTAACAGGAGACGAGTTATGGCATACAGAATACGGGGGTTCATCTCCTGCTATAGCGAATGGTTTCGTTTATACAATAGGAGCTGACGGCAGGGTTTATGCATTTGGAAACAGCACATTACCAGACCTTGCTGTTGAAGCAAACGCACCGGATAATGAATATGTTGTTGGAAAGAAGGGTAATATAACCGCTACAATTGAAAACATCGGTAAAGCTATTGTAACTACAACTTTTAAGGTTGAGTTGAGGCATAAAGTGGATGTGCTTGCTGAACAAACCGTTAACCCACCATTGAATATCAGTGATCTCAGAGAAGTTGTATTTGAATGGACACCGGAAGAGCCGGGAGAGCATCGTCTTACGGTAGAGGTGGACCCGCCTCCCGGTAATGTGTCAAAGTCGAATCCGAGGACTAATATCGCTTTTGTAATTGTAACTGTGGAATCTTCAAACATGTTTGACACTGATCATGGGACATATCCAAGTATCTGTGGCACGCATTACGGTGCAATCATACTTAAGCAGAACATCTCGGTGAACATAATATACACGTATCCATGTGCTGGAACCGGTGGGCACACAGAACACGTAAAGATTTGGAATGAAAGTACAGGGGAATGCGTAGTCGCTGGCTGGAAGGGTTACACCGAAGAGTACCACAATCTCTCGTTCAACACAACGTTGACACTGCGAAAGGGTGTTGTCTATTCTTACATCATAACGACCGGCTCGTATCCTCAGATAATACACGCGCCATACAAACATATAACTAGCGGAAACATCACCTGCACGAGATTCGAGGATGCCAATGGTAAGGTGTATGATGATTGGATACCGGCGTTCAGGTTGTGGTATGCCGCCTGAACCTATTTCGATTTGATTTCACAATAAGAAAGAAAAATAAAGAAAAGGAAAATAAAGAGAAGAAAGAAAAATAAAAGATGAAAATGTCTAAAAGAAGCTTTACGATAATAGCAGTGCTTATATTATTACTCTCTACCTTAGCGTCCATAGACGCTCTTTATAACCACACGGGCGAACGAATTAACCTGAACGATACGAGCAATATCACAAATCCGAATAAAACGATGCCAGGTGTGGAAAATATTACAACCACAGCCTATTCAAATGTAACTGCGGTACTAAATACA
>QENJ01000109.1 GCA_013374505.1 Candidatus Methanophagaceae archaeon | reverse complement strand
GTCACGAGCTCTTTTGTTAGCTCGTTCTTCTCCAACTCGCCACCCGGCTCGAGCACCACGCAAACAGCCAGCTTATCCTTTTGCATATCTGGACATGCAACCAACCTATCCTTTTTGATACCAATGCACACCCCCAACGCAGCTTTAAAGTACTTCCTTTTACCTCGAACCACGAAACTGCCTTTCTTTATGTACTCACCAGTCGGCGGTGTCTTACTCACCTGCTCACCGGTAACGCAATAGCATTCGCCCTCGTAGAACCCGTATTTCCAGAGACTCGAATACGAAGCCGCGAATTGCGCTATCGCTTTCAAATCCACCTCAGAAACATCTTTACCACCCGTCTTCGCTATTACCACCGGTGCACCTTCCGCCTGTGTATGAAAAAAAAGGTCTTCAGCATCCATATGCTTCTTCACAAGTATCTCATTACTCGTAGCGTCTTTCCCGCCCAGCACAAGTACCCCTTCAGACGTTTCAAACCACCGGAACCGCTCGTACCACTCCTTCTTTTCGCGTTTTACTTCTTCCTTCTTCTGCGGTATCTCTACTTCCTCTAATTTCACTTCTCGTGCAGCTTCACGACATATCTTCTCTTTTGTAGTCTCTATTGCACGCTCAACACCCACCAGTTTCTTCCGGAGCACTTTCGCATGTTCATAACACGCACCCGCATTTTTATACAGCGATACAGAAGTATCAATCTCAAGCGTAATATCCGTGTCCGGCAGCATCACCGGCACAACCTTCTTTTTCTTCGGCATATCCTGCAACATCTGCTCTATATCACTGAAACGAGCATAGATCAGTTCGCCTTTTCGTATCCACACTTCCTTAGCCGCTTTGAATTTGTGTACCGCTTCTTCTTGCTCCTTCAAAACACGTTCATACTTACCTAGTTCCTCGCCACGTACATCCTGCGCCTGCTCTTCCAGCTCTTCCGCTAGCTTCTCAGTAAAGAATTCGTCCACCGCGTCATTGAACGACAGGGAAAACACTTTTTCGTTGCTTTCATACGTGTTCAACAAAAACGGGAGAACGTCCACACGCTCTTCGCTTTCTCGTGCTATCACAATGTGCGGTTTCAATCGGGACTTATCATTCTCTAATATCGGCTCGAGTATCGCGAATAACGCCTCAAGTATCGCTTTTCGTTCGGCTTCTTCAAGCTCATTAGCGTTCTTATTCTTTTCAACCCCTGCTTTTTCGCACACTTCTTCTGCATATAGTCCACCCAGGTTCAAGTCCGTTGCAAGAACCCGTACCACATCCTTTCCGGTAGTGTCACACAAGTCTGTCAACGCTTGCTCGTTCAGTTGCAGCGGATTTGCTCTTGACGGTGGTCGCTCATACTTCTCTCGCACTTTAATAACCCGGGCGGAGAAGCTCTTTCTGCGTAAAGGCAGCAATATCAGCTCGTCTTCGTCTATAAGCACAATGTTACCACGTGGCAGTAATTCCGCTACCAACCGGAATTTACCGTCCCAACGCTCTACCGTTATCTCTACTATCCGGTCGAACTCAAGCTGCCGGATTTGGCTAATCCTACCGCCATTGAGCTTCTTTCGCAGGTACATCGGGAAATTCGACGGTATTCGTGGCGTGGCTCGCTTATATTTGGTGATATGAATCCTCTTACCCGCTTCTATGACAAGGTCAATTGCACCTTTATCCTTCTGACGCAGCCTTAGCCGTATCTCTTCTCTTCCTATCTGGTAAACCTTCTCCACTCGTGCCCCTATAAGCTCTTGTAACTCGACCACGATCGCTGCTATGTCCACACTACTCAGTGATTCTTTCATTTCATGAAACCTGTTCTAAAAAAAAGAATAGAATTATCAAAGGAAAAAGCTTACTTCAAATATCGAATTAATTTACAACTGAATAGGCCTTTAAATTTGTATTAACAAATGTTACCCTCGGAACTACTCCTCACGCGCAAAAAGAAGGACAGGATATATCCCGCCTTTGTGCCGATAGATGCGGAACACAAAGAATTAGCAGCAGAGCTGATAGCAGTATATACAAATTTAACAGGCAAAAAGAAGAGCGAGATAGACGAACTCGTGACGGACCTAGAACAAGGCTTGAATTTTAAACTCGTACGTGGTTTAAGAACGCTACTGGAACGCAGATGCACATTCAACTCGAAGTTCAAGGTTGAACCAGTATTAGCACGGAAAGCGGTCTTTGAGGCTGCAAACACCAAAAAAGTTACGAGTTACGCAGAACGTGAAGCGGTACTCGAAACTGTTGCAACCAACTTGAACGTTCCCGTTCCCGATTTAGATCTTTCTTTATGGGCAGACCAGGACTCTGAGGTAGTGCTGAACGCTTTTACGGAGCTGAAACCCGAAGAGCTCTTGAAAGCGTATAACCTTTCACTTGCACAAACGCTAATGTTTAAAGCCACGGGCATGACACTCGCGTTTAAAAGCAATTCAAAAACTATTTTCAGGGCAATTAAACATAACGGCTTGATGTACACCCTGAAAGGCGATAAGATACGGATAGAAGGCGCTTCGTCATTGCTGAAGTTGAGTGAACGCTACGGCACGTCACTGGCAAGGTTGCTGCCCGCGATAGCCAATAGCGATGAATGGGCGATAGACGCCGAGATTGTTGTACGGCGTGCGACACCACGGATTTACCATTTTATGCTGGATAGCAGCAGTAAAAAGTTGTTGCGGACGAACGAGCAAGCGGTGAAGCTTACTTTTGATAGTTTACTTGAAGAACGGTTTTATAACGGGTTCTTATCCACATCCGCAGCTAATAGCTGGGACTTGATACGGGAGCCGGATGCGGTATTCACGAGCAAAGGCGTGTCCATACCGGATTTCAAATTCAAGCATAAAGAGACCGGTACAGAGATATATTTCGAGATCGTGGGGTACTGGACAGAGGAATACCTGCGGAAGAAGCTGTCGAAGCTCAGAGCAATGCAGACTAACATTTTAGTGGCTATTGACCGTAGCCTCGCGTGTTTTAATGCACTTAAGTTCGATCTGGAACTTGACCAGCCGGTGATACTGTTCAGCGGTAAAGTGCCTGTGGGTGACGTGGTCCGGTTTTTAGCTAAGATCGAACGTGAAGCGATAAAGAAACAGGCAGAAAGCTTTATGGGGACGCGGATAGAACTAGAAGGGGATGTAATACCTATTAAGGATATTGCTGCGCGGTATGGCATCGGCACGGACGCGGTACGAGCGTGTTTTGATGATCCGGGATATGTGGTATTTAAAGAGGTAGTAGTGAAGAATGAATTGTTGCAGGAAGTAAAAGAGAAACTTGTTTCTGTACGTGCATACGTGGAAGCGAGAGGAGTGATTGAGGGTTTTGGGTTGCCAAATCCCGATGAAGTTCTGGCAGAACTTGGGTTTACGGTGAACTGGAAAGGTCTGGACCCTGATGCTGCAAGTATCGAACTACCGCCAACAACCCTCAACTCTTAGACTAGCGATAATTGTTTAGCTAACCACAAGATTTCACAGATTTCCACGAGAAAATAATATTATGGATCCGACTTAAGCACACAATTTGCCTTTTTAGCTCATGTTAACCCAAAAATCTTGTGTTAATCTCGTGAAATCTCGTGGTTTTTTAGATTAGCTATACAAATACGACTAGCGTATAAGAAACCGCCCCCGCACGTTTTTGTGAAGTTTTGTGTGGCTGCCCCCCCACACACACACACACACACATATATACACACATATATACACACACAAGCCCCTTCCGTACAACCAAAAGCTTTATATAACCATTATGTCTTATACATCTTTAGGTGAGAAAAAAGATGTCTTCAAATACAAAAAGCGGGATAGGGGGAAAGGTATTAACGGCAGCGTTGCTGGTTTTATTTTTTACAGCATCTTCGGCTGTTGTTACTAGCGCGGTGGATATTTATGTGCCGGAAGGCGGGAATCAGAATATTCAACAGGCCGTGAATAACGCTAGTACCGGCGATACCATTATCGTACACGACGGCACGTACAACGAGAATGTGTATGTGAACGTGACTAATTTAGCTATACGGTCTGAGAACGGCCCGGGTAACTGTATCGTGAACGCGAAAAATGAAAACACGGATGTCTTTTTTGTAGCAGCAAACTACGTGACTATAACCGGGTTTACCGTGCAAGGAGCAACAGAATTCGGCTATGCCGGCATATGCCTTTATGACGTGGGCTACTGTCATATTTCGGGCAATAACGTCCTGAACAACGGTGATGGTATCTCTATACTCGATTCGGGCTACAACTCGGTTGCGAACAACATAGTCACGAACAACAACTACACGGGTATCTATCTGGAACTTGCAAACGCAAACATAGTCATGGGCAACACAGCCACGAACAACGGCTGGGAAGGTATATTCTTAGCTTCTTCGTACAACAACACGTTCATTGGGAACAACGCATCTAACAACACCATCTACGATTTCTACTCAGACGAACATTCGCAGGACAACACAGTTAAAGACCTTCAGTTATGTAACAACCAAACTTCGGTCTCGTTTACATACGGTAACGGCGCGGGGCTAAAAAGCGTTGATACCGTCCCCACGGAACCATCCGAGAAGCTGGACATAAGCAAATACGTGGAAACTATAGAAGTATGTGCAGATTCATGGCTGTTTCTGAATATGAGCTATGAAGAAGCGGATCTGGGGTGCGTGGCGGAAGATAGTTTAAGTATGTGGGAGCATAGCGGAACTGATTGGGTAGAAGTTACAGGTACAACCGGCGTTAATACGGCTGAGAACTATGTGTATGCCAATATCACGGAGTTTAATATAATCGCGCCGCTTGGTGACTCAAACGGGCTCAGCATCGCGCCGCTTGGGAGCTCAAACGGGCTCAACTGCACCTTTGGCGACCTCTGCGTGAACGCAAGCGGCTGGTGGCCCGACAACGGTACGTTTAATGCGAGCACCACGCAGCCGATACAACTCGCGATTAATAACGCCTCAACTAGCGATACTGTTTACATCTATAACGGCTATTACAGCGAGAACGTGAACGTGAACAAGCGGCTCACGCTGGAAGGCGAAGGCAGGGCTGTTGTGAATGTAACTGCGGCTTCGGCATCGGATCATGTCTTTAATGTGACTGCGAATTACGTTAATATCTCAGGATTTAATGTGACCGGGGCGACAAGTTACGATAAGGCGGGGATTTATCTTGGCAGTAATGTTGATCTCTGCAATATCTCCGGTAATAAAGCATCAAACAACTACTACGGCTTCTGGCTGAATGAATCGAGCAGTAACAACTTTACACGTAACATCGCGAACTCGAACAGTAACTGTGGTATCTTCCTTACCAACGCAGACAGCAACAACATCACCTGCAACAGGGTGTATCACAACACGCAGCGAGGGTTCTATTTAACCGGTGGCTGCATGGGCAACAACATCAGCCACAACAATATCATCGCGAATGGTGAGCTCCAAGCTAATGGCAGTTACCTGTGGCAGTTCTACAACGACCAGCAGGAGAATGTGAATGCCTCGCACAACTGGTGGGGTATGAACAACAATGAAACGAAAATAAATGCGAGCATCTACGACTGGAATAACGATAACACCAAGGGGAATGTAACGGTCTTGCCGAGGTTGAATAGCGCAGATCCGTGTGCACCGATACCGGAACTCTCGACTGTGATACTGTTGGGCATAGGGTTGCTGCTGCTTGTGGGGTATCTCAGGATGAGACGGAAAGGGTGAGGGGCGAAACGCCCCTTCTCATTATTTTTTTCGTGAAAATGGTGTGATCGGCAGCTCTGCCTATTTTGTGTTCACACAACTATTGAAAATTTCATAGGTGTTCGGTTAATGACCACTAAAATAATATGATAACGCATTTCCGACACGACTTTATCTTTTTTTGTCTTTCATACAGCGAAATAAGCTTTAAATCCAGGTATTTCCTTTGATTTGGGCGTAGGAGATTGCATATAGGTTGGTGCAGATGTTATCGCTGGTGCAGGTGTTAAAGTAGACATTGCTTCTGGCGTGAACGTCGTAGTATGTGTCGGTGTTATCACGGGCGTTACAGTAGGAGTAACTTTTTGAAGAGCACCGCCCCCACCCCCATCGCCGTGATAAGCAGTTGGTACTTCTGCTAGTACAGTAGCAGATACAACAGCACTATCGGTTTTAGTATTATCTGCATAAGAATGGATTGTTGTTGTTATAGTGGCTCCAGCAGTAGCATTCGCTGGAGTATGCACCTTTAAAGTTAAAGGGTAGCTTTCCTTACTTTGAAGCAAAGGCGTTTTATACGGCAAAGTCATAGGAATACCAGCAGCTTTCAATTCTACAGTCCATCCAGAAGGAACACCTGTAATATCTTCAACTACAATTATATCAGGAACGTTTCCATTATTCGTGAGAGTTACGTTATATGTCAATATCCCTCCAAGCATTGCTGTTTGCTGAGCAGGAGTTACTTCTACAAATACAATATTCTGCGGCGGTGGCACTTGAGCGGATACTACTAACCCACACATAACAAATACTACACTTACGAATAGTATCTTC
>QENJ01000273.1 GCA_013374505.1 Candidatus Methanophagaceae archaeon | reverse complement strand
GGCGCAGGAGCATAAGGGCAAGAAAATTGTGGATAACCCGTATTCGAAAGATAAGTTCGAGTATGACGAAGCGAATGACCAGTTTATATGCCCTAATGGTGACGTACTCGTCAGGAAGGGTGAATATATGGTTAAAGGTAAGTTACAGTACTCATATTCTGGTGCGAACTGCAGTGAATGCCCGTTTCAGGCAGAATGTGCCGGAAAAGGCAAAAAAAGGAAAATCACTAGCGATGACTATGAGGCGGAACGCAGGCGGATGGCTGCTAAGATGCAGTCAGAAGCGGGTAAAGAAGAGTACAAAAAGCGAAAGGCAACTGTTGAATGGCCGTTTGGGAATATCAAGTATAATATGAAGTTTTTTGAGTTCCTTACTCGGGGTATAGCGAATGTGCGTAATGAGTTTAATCTGGTGTGCACGGCACATAATATGAAGGTGATGTGGGCAAAATTATGTAGAATGGGGATTTCATTAAGTGAAATTGTCGGTTTGGTATCTGGTCAGGCAGCTAAGGTGGCTGCTAATTAGGGTTATTCGTTGTACTTCTCGTGAGGTTCTCGTACTTTGGGTCTTTGGTTGTTTGGTTATTTGTTTGTTGGTGGGTGTATTTTTTTGCCGCTATGGCTGTGATTTTTGTGGGACAGCCTCTTAAGTGATTCGCTTGTATTTTTAAAAAAAAATAACGATCTATCCAATTTTTATTTCGAATATCCGTATTATTTTTTATAACATGCAAAAAAAAAAAGATGCAATCGAATGGCGATCTGAAGGCAAAGGTCCTAAATCGTCCTTTGTACTAAATATCGCTTGAGGACCGAAAATCTTTTTATGTTTGTATACCCTTTAAATCTTTACAGGCAGTGCATGGAAAGGATATGGGAAATTTAATAAGAGAGAAGGAAATAACAAATAGGGGGTGAATAAAAGAAAAATGACGAATAAGATGACTATAATAGCAGTGTTAGCAATAGGTATTGCTATAGTTGGTTTAGTGAGCCCCGTAATAGGGCAGATGCGTCCATGTTTAGGCGTACAAGTAATGGGGACAATAAAATATGCGGATAGTAGTCCAGCAGTGGGGTGGGATGTCCAAGTAGATTTTTATGACTATGGTGACGATATAAATAATCCTAATGATGATGTTGGGTGGGTTACCCTATTAGATCGAACTGAAGTTGATTCGAATGGAGACTACGCATCCTGTTGTGTTTTTGTCCCTCCTGGTTCAGGTACCTTCGAGGACATCTGTCCCCCTTTGGGTGCATTTGAAAACCGTAACTACAGGAGGTGGATATGGGATCAGAATGATGTGGAAATTATCGGGGGTGAGGAAAGGCTTCCAGAGTGTGGGGAGTGGGTTGAAGGCGACTGTACTTGCGTCCTTGAATGGAATTATGTTTCACAGCCATATATACCAGAATTCTCTACAATTGCCATTCCAGTCGTTTCGATACTTGGACTGCTATTGTTCTTCAACTACCGCAAACGCAGGGGAAACAAGTAATTTTTCCCCCTTTTTTATTTCTTTATTTCTTTAGTAAAGCCGCCTTTTTCACCACCAGTCTCGCAGTATTCTCATCCTCTTCTATTATCTCGCTTTCCTGTAAAACCACCCGTTTCTTGAACATCGGGCCGTCCAGCACAAGTGATTCAAATTCACCGCCTTCTCCCGCAATATTGAATTTAAACTTCTTGTTCAACTCTACCAACCGATCAACATCCGCCAGCGTTATCCGCCTACCAAGCCAGCTCTTGTCCAGCCCGTACGCACTAACACCGGAGAAGATCACCTCGAAATTAGATACCACGAGCCGCAACTCGGTCTCCTGATTGGTATGCCACAAAGGCGAGAACACCTTCAGGTGCTCTTCAGTTGCGATACGCTCGATACGTTCTTTTTGGTAAGTGCTCCATAACGCACCTGTTATAACCCCTTCTATGCCATATCCTTCCTTAGCATCACGAAAAGCAGCACGTAAGTCAGCCAGTTCTTTCTCTTTCTCGCCCGCGGTCTCTTTTGTAACTATCGGCATGCCAATTGCTTCTGCTTGCAGTGCCGCCAGCTCTACCGCGGGCGTATGGAACATATACGATACCGGATTACGGCTTTTTAACGTGATTAAACATTCCACGGGATAGCCCTCATTTTGCATTAGCCAGAGTGCGTAAGCACTATCCTTACCTGAACTGAAGAGGCACCCCAGCTTTATATCCCGTGCCGGGTAAAGCGACAGGAGGTAATCTCTCTTGTACCGGTGCCCACTCTGCTTCGCAAGCTTATCTAGTGCTTTGATGGTATTTGAACCATACTGAGCAGCACGTTTCTTACGGGTTGATGCTTCTCCCAGTCCCAAGTCTTTTGCGATTTCGCGTAAAATACGCTTATCCACGGCACCGGTTAATTTATAAGATGCCGGTAGTTTCAATGCGTAATCCACAACTGCGGTATCCAAAAATGGCACTCGTAACGAAATACCGTGCCTGTTCGCCACCAGATAATCACGGTAAAGGTCTTTCTCGTGCATGCCTAACAGACCATATAGACATTCTCTATTCAAATCCGTCTGTTTCATCTGTTTATGTCGCGCATATCCTGCGAATAGCTCCTCGGCACCGAGACCCGAAAAAACCGTCTTGATACTGTCTTCTCTCGCCGCTTCGCACGCAACGTACATTGGTAACGCAACACCCACTTTTACTACATCTGTGTCTTCAACCAACGGAACGACAATCTTCAGATATTCTTCCAGCTCATCAAGCCGAACGGTTTTCAGCTTCCATTGCAAGCCCAAATCAGCCGCAACACGTTTCGCATGACCCAAATCCTCCGCTTCCTTCATGCCTTCTGCTTCTACCGCCACGGTATAACAAACAAAATCAGCTCTGGACTCTTTGCACAAGTATGCGATAAGCGTAGAATCCAAGCCACCGGAAAAGAGCACGCCGAATTTTGCCGCACGCGGTATCTGCCTTGAGATACTTTCTCGCAGTAGGTTCAACAAATCTTCTTTCAGTTTCGCACTCGGCCCTTTTAGTTCTGGCACAACGGAAAAGAACTCTCGTTTCTCGAATCTCAACCGGTCTTCCGTTATGTTGTAGTTCAAGAGCAGTCGTGGGTCAAGCACGATTGCATGCGGAAACCCCATCGCTTCTAACGCTTTCTTTTCTGAAGCAAACGCAAAACCATCGGCATGTGCGAAACAAACGGGCTTTACGCCTAAAGTGTCTCGTGCTATATGCAATTCATCATCTACCCAACACGCAAAGGCATAAACACCCTCAAATCGTTCCTGAAAAGATAGATTCGCCGCTAACGACGTTTGAGTGGCTGCGATCTCTCTTCGGAAAAGAACGGTTTCTGCGAATTCCGATAGCACATCATAGCTGTTCTTTCCTTTGTAATCGTAATTCCGCTCATTCCAGTTGTATATTTCGGCATCTGCCACGAACCTGCTCTTTGACTCTTCTCTTACGATAGGAACTTTACAGGAACAGCAACAGGCGATGCAATTGCTACTATTGTTAGCTCCCGTTAGCCTGCTAAATTCTTGCAAGTCTTTGGTACACCAATCGCCGTTCTCGGTGCAAAGCCAGAAACATACCGAGTCGCTATTCTTTAGTACTTCTAAACTATGTATTACGAGTTTTACCGCGTTTTCGTTGTTAAAAACGCCTGTTATTCTACACATTTGCTGGGTCATTCTTTCTACCGCGTTTGATACTACTAAAGGCAACAGAATATTGTTTTCTTGATACAAACCTTTTTGCAATAAAAAACTAAAAATAATTATTGCAGATTAAGAATAGGGCGATTGCTCGCCCATTCTCATCTCAGAACGGTACGTGAAAGTTTCCCTTCATACCGCTCAAGCATTTCATAACCCTTTCTGTATCGGGCAGCAGTTTGGTTCCGTGCGTGGCATTTGGTCTTTTGAGTTCAGTATTCATGCGCATAAACTATCCTTTAGCTTATCCCATCTCGTCTTGCACCGGCCAGTCAGTTTTAGAATCTTCTGTCTAAGTTTCCGCTGCTTGAAGTACTCAGAATCGAGATATGGGTTTTTATCCAGTTTTAGACTGGTATGTCTGACTATCTTTGTATCGGAAAAGAGTTTCAGCCTGTTCCTTTCCGTGGAGAATACCCAGTTCCGAGAGCCTTCGCCCAGTATTTTTTAATAATCCCGGCTCTGGACTTGTCCGGATGCCTCCTCTTAGCCCATCGCCAGAGCATATTCCACATCCGGTAATCCAGCTTGCTGAATACCTCCGCAGATACAACTGATCTGTGATAATTCGACCAGCCGATAATGATGGGGTTCAGAACGTCAATGAGATTCTCATGATTCCATGATTTCGCTCTTTTTATCACGTCACTGATCTTTCGAGAGACCTTATCAATCGCCTTCTTAGATGGCTTTATCAAAAGTTTTCCATTGTACTTACGGAAATTCCAGCCCAAAAAGTCAAAGCCGTCATCTACATGAGTAATCTGGGTCTTCTCCGCCGATAATTCCAGCCCTCGCTCCTTCAAGAAGCTTTTTACCAACACAGCAATCTCTTTTGCTTTTTCTTCAGACGCAGCAGCAACTATAAGGTGAGTAACGCAGGGGAACCGCCCCCCTACGTCCTCTCAGAACCCGGCGTGAACCTCTCAGCTCACCGGGCTCCCATCATCCAGCCATAGGTTTCACACCCATCTGCCAGTGTGGAAACAGCCAGGGCTGCCTTTGGGCAATTTCCCCTAGCCAGTATTCCGCACGCCTATGATGGCGTCTAAACCTCTTAAATTTCCTCATTGCCCATCTGACTAATATTCTGTTCAGATGTCGCAAAATTGGGTACAGCGCGGATTTATAAAAGCTCCCGTAATAACTGATCCAGCCCCTGTAGTGCAGAACGAGATTGGCAAGCAAGGGGCTTATCACACCCCCCTAGAGGAGTTCCTTTTATTCTCTGCACTAACATACCATCTTCTCTCTGAAATGGAGCCTTCAACCATCTATCTATGTACAAAAGCAGCCATTTACAGTTTGTGCGTTTCCTTACCGCCCTTATCAAGAGGTCATGATTGATATTGTCAAATAACCCCTTGATGTCGAATTCAAGCACCCACTCATACTTCCAGCAACGCTTACGCGTTACACCAACTGCTTGAATCGCCGATTTCCCGGGTCTGTACCCATATGAGTCCTTGTGAAAGTATGGCTCTACCAAAGGCTCAAGGTACAGCTTTGCCACTGTCTGGGCCACTCTGTCAGCCACAGTGGGTATGCCTAACAACCTCTCTCCCCCACTCTTCTTCGGTATCCCTACCGTCCTCACTGGTGGCGGAAAGTAGCTCCCCGATGACATCCGATTCCAGATCTTGTAAAGATTATTCTTACGATCCTTCTCAAAATCCGCAATCGACTTCCTATCTACACCTGCTGCTCCACGGTTTGCTTTCACCGCTTTCCACGCTTCCAATACAACTTTCTTGGAAATCTCAAATGGCTTTGCTTTCATCAAAGATTCTTCCCATCTCCTGGTTGATCTTTAAATCAAGCAGGATGACCCAACCCCTTCGCTCCATCACCATTACAGAGACTTCATCACTAATACGGGCTGGTCCGCCCCTACACCCCTGCATCGGTACTCTCACACTTGTGGGATCCTCCCACTTGTGTTTCTCCCTTAACATTAGGGGATAGGTTCCCACGTTCCACACGAGAGCCAGGACCATGTTCGCGCCGCCTTTATGCCGGACGCCGTCTGGGCAGTAAGCAGGTTTTCCCCCAGACTTATCCCAGGTCAACGACCAGCCCCTGGTTTTGACGCCGTCCATACGCTTTCGACACTTCCTCAGCGGTTCACTTACGTTCGTTTCCATGATCCACACCTGATCCCATCTTGTGGGACCTTGTCCTTAACGCTCACCACCATGGCTTTTAACCACAGCAGCTTAAGGCGGTTTGAAGCCGACTCCTGCAAGTCGGCTTCGAGGGGCCAAAATCCTCATCTCTCGTGCCACATCGTGGCACACAATCGTCTGCATACCTCACAAAATTCACTTTTTCGTGATTATAGTTGCCTTTGTCGATTTTACCACTTTTACTGGCATGATATTTGGTTGCAATGGCTTTTTCCATCCCATCCAGTGTCATATTCGCCAGTATTGGAGAAATAATTCCTCCTTGTGGTGTTCCTGCTTTGGTAGGGTTCAGATGACGATTATACACGAATCCTGCCTTGAGAAACTGCTTTAAGATCGACTTATCCATCGGGATGTTGTCCAGAAGCCATTCATGGTTGATATTACCGAAACATCCTTTAATATCTCCTTCCAAAACCCATTGTGCTGAATTCTTGTGGCTCAGGCAAATAAAAGCATATTGGCACGCATCCTGCGCACTTCTATACTTCCTGAAGCCAAACGAGCAAGGATCTGCTGTTGCCTCAGCAACCGGGCTTAATGAAAGAGCGTACAGCGCTTGCATCGCCCTATCATACATGGTTGGGATACTAAGAGGTCGTTTCTTAGTTGTTCCATGCTTCGGAATGTAGACTCTTCTTAACGGCTTAGCTTTATACTTCTTATCAGATAAT
>QENJ01000272.1 GCA_013374505.1 Candidatus Methanophagaceae archaeon | reverse complement strand
GTGTTGCTGTTGGATTAACAGTTAAAGTGTAGCAGCAAGTATGCTCTTTTCCAGTTGCGCCTCTCCCCGTGATGTCTATTTTATACTCAGATGCTTGAACAGTTGAGTTCACATATATCGTTACCGCTGAAATATATGGGGGCTTTTTAGATATAGGTGCGAAAGAAAGCACTATGCCTGATGATTTCACGGCGCTGAGGCTTACGGGATAATCATATCCATGAAGGCTGTTAATAGTAATTTCGGTGGTAATTACGCCACCTTGTTGAACTGCTCCGTTCACAGGATTAACGAAAATGCCGAAATCAGATTGGGGTGGATTTAAGAAAAATGGCCATGTAGCACCTATTATAGCCGCTAATACGACGCCTATGAGGCCTATAATAGCTATTATATAAATCGGGTTCTTATACCAAGAAGGTTTTCCATTTCCATTCGGCATTTTTATCCATACCTTTTTATTTCACACTACCACTTACTCAAGAGTCTGCACTTAAATGCGGTGCCTATAACATATGTTTGGTGTATGTCATAGCTATTTAAAAGCTTTTCTATTTTTCCATGACCATCCCTCAAAAAATAGAGAACGAGAACAAAAAACATAGTTATTGATAAAGAAAGCCCTGTTTCACAATGAAGGACAGGTTTGGGTTTGTTGAATCTACAGAAAGGCATAAATTACGCTCACCTTCAATCAGTATCAAACCATTTGAGAGCCCTGCATCGAAAAAGGCTATATTAATCTCTAACCTCTGCCCACGCATTTCTTTGAGCGGCTTTCTTCAGCTAGTTAAATTCTTCCTTCCCCGTTCTCCCAAGTCGATACTACCAATCACCACCGCTATTTTATGCAGGAAATAGATGCTTTCCGAATTTTCAGGTACTATCTGCTCGCCGAGCTTGTAAAGCATTGACATCACCACCGCATATTTTGAATGCCCGTGCAACTTTCTGATTTCAGTTAGTTTCTTTTACTGTGTAGTCCCAAAATGTTTGGCTACATATACCCACACGATGTTAACTTTTGGAAAGCGAAAGTATGGTCGGTTGACCAAACGAAAGATAAAATAGATCGTAAGGCACAAAATACGGGATAAGAGTACACGGAGTATCGCACTTGAGATGCGGGTCAGTATCTCCACGGTAAAGCGAGTCTGGGCGTACTGGCTCACGTATCACGAGTATATCCCACAAAATGGCGTGGACGACCGGAAGGAGAAGGATTGAGTATGAACGAAAGAGAGATCATCAAGCGGGCAAACGAAAAGTATAAACTCGGTGCAAGAAGGCTTGAAAAGGTGATAAAACGGGATTATGGGATTCACATACCACACAACAGGATAGATCAACACCACCTAAAAGAATGGTTGGCAAACGAGGAATCAACGAAGAAAAAGAGGAGAAAGCCATATATCAGATATGAACGTGAGCATATGCTGTCTGCAGGGCATAGTGACGGGTATGATACGGGTTTCAACAACACAATGTTCTTCGACTGCTACAACAAGTACAGAGGTGATATAATGGGACTATACAATCCAAAAATGCCTGTGTTTATTCTCCTGAATTCACAATACTTTTTTACTTCCGCCACACATTTACAGATAGCACAATGCCAAAAAAGACACTACACACACCTTTAGAAAAAGCGGACATAACCGCCCTCAACTTAGGCGACATCGTGTACCTCAGCGGTGACGTATACACCGCACGAGACCAGGCGCATCACCGTAACTTAGATTACGCAGACACGGGCAAAAAACTACCCATAAATACCGGCGCTGTAATCTACCATTGCGGACCGCTTGTGCGCCCGCAAGAAGACAACTGGCAAATATTAGCTGCAGGCCCTACCACAAGCGCACGCATGAACGATGCAACACCGGCCGTAATACAACAGCTACGGATTCGTGCCATAATCGGCAAAGGCGGTATGGACGCCCAAACACGAACCGCAATGCGAGACTACGGCTGCGTGTACCTCGCGATAACCGGTGGTGCCGCGGTATTAGCAGCAGCAGGCATAAAAGCAGTGAAAGCCGTGTATTGGGACGACCTCGGCATGGCCGAAGCGGTCTGGCACTTTCTGGTCGAAGAGTTCGGGCCGCTTGTGGTCAGCATAGATGCAAACGGTAATAGCTTGTACGAACGTATAAACGCAGCAGCGAAGCGAAAGGTTCAGGCGTTCTAAAACCTTTTCTTAGAAAGAAAAGCTTTACCAAAAGAAGCAACGGTTTTTGTTTCACAACGAAAGCTTTACCAAAAGAGCAAGGGTTTTTGTTTACCGCTACGCCACGTTTATCTTTACATAATCATACGTCAAATCGCAACCCCACGCAGTCGTTTCTACTTCTCCCACGCCCATATCCACCTCAATAAAAAGCTCCTTGCCATTCAATATGTCCTTCGCAGGACCAGATAAATCAGTAAACACGCCTCTATCCACGGCTAAAAAAACAGTCTCGTTGTTGCTTTTGAAGCTTATAGATATTACATGGGGATCAACCACGTCTGCCGTGGTGCAGCTTCCAACAGCCGCTATTATACGACCGCACGTAAGATCCAACCGTTCGCCAAAGATCGCACTCTTTACTAACGGGCTTCTGAGTATTGCCCTTGCTATTTCACGTGCATCGTCAACAGATGCGGCTCCTTTTACACGTAGTTCGATTAACTTCGTTGCGCCTTCGCCATCCCGCGCCATCTGTTTCGCAAGTTCTGTGCATACGACATTCAAACCCGTTTTGAATTCTGGTTCACTAATTTCGCCGCCTTTACCCGTAGATACGAGCAATACCAGATCGTTCGTGCTCATATCGCCATCTACCACTACCATATTGAATGAATTGTCAACTGCATCTTTTAAACTACTACTCAACGCTTCTGCATCCAGGTTAGCATCGGTATAAATAAAACAGAGCATTGTAGCGGTATTCATTTGCGGGAAAATCATCCCCGAGCCTTTCGCTATACCGCCTATTACCACTGTCGCGTCCGTTTGTTGTTTAGGCCCAGATTCGGTCTTGGCTGCTTCATGTGGGTTAATGCGTATTGCACATTCCTTGAGAAATGTATCGGTGGTCATTATAGCCTTTGCTGCGGCTGTGCTACCCGCTTCTTCGGCGGTTAACCCCTTCGCGACTACACCAAGCTGGCGTTCTATTAGCGCCATATCCAGTTGTTTACCGATGTGTCCGGTAGATGCAACAGCTACTTCTTCTTTTCTAACGCCTAACGAACCCGAAACGAGCTCGGCCATCTTCTCCGCATTCTTCATGCCCTCGTCACCTGTAAAACTGTTTGCGCAGCCACTGTTTGCGATTATTGCACTCAATATTCCGCCGCTATTTTCCAGTTGCTGCTCTGTAAACAGAATCGGCGCTGCCTTTATCCTATTTAGTGTAAACGCACCTACCGCTATGCCATTTCCTTCTATCAAAGTTAAACCTTTATTACCCTCTTTTAGTCCGTATGCTCTTACGCCTTTAACCGCGCAAATACCGCCTTGTACCGTTTCTATCTTCATGTTTTTCCCCTCAATTTGAAGCAATCCAAACTGAAATGCAGAACTAATTAAAGCTCTTATGCCTTACTTATCTATTGCTTTACCTATTATGAACTAAAAAACCTTTATTACAAAAAAGGAATATTCTGTTTTACCTATGAAATACTATACTTTATATGTAAAACGAAATAAAATAAAATGAAGCGTAAAGGGCTCGTGGTCTAGTTGGTTATGACGTCGCCTTCACACGGCGGAGGTCATGCGTTCGAATCGCATCGAGCCCACTACGTTTATCTTGTATCAATAAGACAATTTAACAAAGAGAAGTGAGCAAGAAAGAATAAAATTTGATTATCGGGACGCAGATGCGCGCAGATAATCAGGATTTTAAATATACGGAATTGACGGCGGAGATTATTAGAATCTTCTATCGAGTTTATAATAAGCGTAAGGCATTTGATTTTCTGTGTAAATCTGCGTAAATCCGTGTAATCTGCGTCCTAAATAGGTGGAAGTTATACTTTACATACAGCAAGAAAGATTGATAATATCAAAGGACAAAGATTTTTTCATGAGAACGTTTATCGCAGTGGACCTATCCGATAAAATAAGGACGAAAATAAAGGAACTGCAGAAACAATTCACGAATCTGGATATAGACCCGCGCAGACTAAAACTGAAGTTCGTGAATCCGTGGCAGGCGCATCAAACGGTGAAATTCTTAGGTGAAGTCCCGGAGGCGAATATAGCAGAAATAAAACGAGCGTTATCCGGAATAAACCTGAAGGCGTTTGAAATAGCGTTACAAGATGTAGGCTTCTTCCCGGAATCGTCACCCGAAAAAGTAAGAACCATAAGAGTTGTATGGGTCGGAATGGCGAAGGGCATGGAAGAGTTGATGGCGTTACAGGACGATGTGGACTCAAGACTGATTGATCTGGGCTTTCCACGTGAAAAGAAGTTCAGTGCACACGTAACACTATGCCGTGTGAAACTGTTTTCGCGTGCCGTGTCACATGCCGAACTAACACCAATTCTGGATAAGATAGCGAATCTCCGGGATGTAGAACTGGGGACGATGCCGGTGGCCGAGCTAAAACTGAAGAAGAGCACGCTCACGCCGAAAGGCCCCATTTATGAAGATGTGTATGTGAAGCAGTTGGGATAAAAAAGGATTCGTAATCTGTTAAGGCGGCATTCTGCGTAATTCGGGGAAACCTTTTTAGGCATAACCCACCAAACTATTATAACTATGTTCTGGACTTTATTCGGTTTAATCGCCGGTTTCATGTGCATAACCAGTTTTATCCCGCAGATGCTGAAAGGATACAGAGCCAAGAAACTTGATGACCTTTCGTATCACTTAATGTTGTTCATGGGTACCGGTATGTTCCTGTGGATTTTATACGGCTTTCATATCGGTTCTATCCCGGTTATAGTCACGAACGTCCTGGGTGTTGGCTGTAATATCGTTTTACTAGCTATGAAACGCAGTTATTCACATAAATAACGGATGTCGTACCAACCACAAATTCAGCCCGTTTTCTTCAGATTCCCGTGGTTCGATTTACGATTAACGCGAACGCGAAGTTACCGACTCTATCTTCTGTTTTAAAGTGCCTTCTTTATCCCTTCGTTCGTCTATCCTCAACGTTGTAACGACCCGTTCCGCGCCATGTTTAAATACCGATTCATGCACTGCTTCAAATGCTTTTAACACTGAGGACATATCTTCGGCTTCAAATATCGTGCCCATCGCGGTAAGTTCGGGTTTCAAGCCCAATTCGTTCAGCACAGCTACTGCCTCTGCCACGTATTTACTCACACCGGGCGTTTTTGTTCCTATTGGCACGACACTAATTTCCGCAATTATCATAAATAAATTCTTTGTTGTATGAATAGTTAAATTCAATCCTGATTTTTAGACCGCGCCTATTTCTCGCTTCACTTCCTCTTCAAAATCCAGGTCTTCGAATACCTCCAGCCGCTTCAGATACCCTAAACAGGGTACTTTCTTCGCCTTTAACTCGGACTCGATAATATTTATTTTTATGGCGGTAAACGCCGCTCCACCACCTGTCTCTCGCTTTACTTGCATATCAAAGCTTTCGTAGCGTTTAGATGCGATAAAGCGCATAAAAAAATGCTTGTAGTTACGCAGTTTCCACTCCTTCACTTCTATGCCAACACGAGCAAACTCCGCAGGATGTATCAATCGCAGCTCTTCGGGATACACCACAGGCTCATAATGTATACCCGACTTGATAGAACCGCCTGTGTCCCGCGCTAACACCTCATACTCTTTAATAATTCCTTCGTGTATGATGACTGCGGAATAAAACGGTTTATTGTCCGCCGAGCCCCGAAAATTCGGCACGACCACAAAAGGGACCGTCTCTCTTGTTATGAGTCCCGTTCCAGAAACTATTTTATGTAGCATATCCGGGCTTTCTCCGGCTGCTATCTCTATCGTCACTGCTATTGTATAGAGTGGATGAAGAGACGACCCGTAGTTCTTCTGCTCTTTTAGCTTTATGCTCTTTTGTTTTATGTTTAGCATTCAATAATTCATCAGTATAGGTGTTTTAGTTTTTAAATATTCTTCAATAGCTCGGTTTTAAGATTAATAACATGAAACGCAAATACGTAACCTTCTCCAAAAACATATTCGTACCTGTAACGAACGTATGCCGAAATGCCTGCGACTACTGCGTGTACCGAGCCAGTAGCCCCGCGGACGCTTATTTAGTGCGTGTAGACCAGTTTTTAGCGCTTGTGACTACAAAATCCGAAGCCACAGAAGCTCTTTTTACCGCGGGTGAGAAACCCGAACTCGCCAATCCGGAATTTGTGAAATGGCTTCGTGACGCTACCGGATGCTCTACGCTTGTCGAATACACGAAAGAGTTATGCAAACTTGCGATAAGACACGGATTGCTGCCGCATTGTAATCTCGGCGTATTGAATACAGAAGAGCTGAAGCAGTTACGTGACGTGAACGCCTCAATGGGCTTGATGCTCGAAACCACTGCAGAACTCAGTGCACATAAAAATTCACCGGGTAAAGTACCAGAAGCGCGATTGAAGATGATCGCCGAAGCGGGAAAGCTAAA
>QENJ01000271.1 GCA_013374505.1 Candidatus Methanophagaceae archaeon | reverse complement strand
GCATACCGTGATAAATCCGTGGTCAAATTCGATATTGTTGGCGATATCCCATTCCCACCATCCTACGGATCCATCAATAGACGGTGGATAATACCGATAGGATGACTCTATAGCTGAAGAGGTCCCTACCAACCCTATACAAATCAGCACACACGCTAATCCCAAAGGCTTAATGAATCGAAAAATCTCCATGGTTTATCCCCCCGCATTTGAATCCCCTCCGCGCAACAAACTTTGTAGTATCTAAAATCTAAGATAGTTTCCTCGCATAAAAAGCTTAGTTTTATTGCCCAATCAAAAGTTGCGGAAGGTATACTCAACACGAAAGATAACTTGCATAAACTCTGCTCGCTTTCATCATTGTATGGTAATGAATCACATCCTAGCGAAAGCCCGCGCACTATCCGATACATGAGTCCAAACGAATGCTTTCGACTACGAGTCCTACGATTGGAGCTGCCTGCGATACCTGCTAGAGCTGTGGATTCTTCTGAACAGGCTTAGAAAACGGGGTGGGCACGAGGGCGCAGGGAGTTCTTAAACACCACCCTTACTTGGCTCACCGAGAACGAAGAATTGCGGAAATTCTACGTCCTTTACGCTTGGGATTTGTGAACATTCTGGAAGATATGAAAGTGGAAAAGAGGAGTAAATGTGTCTATACTCCATTGCAAATCAGCCTCGCGTACATTGTCAAGATGATATTGGGCTTCAAGAACGCGTACAGAGCCATCATTCAGTGGATGCGGATCCTTGGATTAGTAACGGGAGTGACCGTAGCGTGCAATAGCACTAAAATGCGCGTGGATGGACTGACTTACGAGGGTGCTGAGGAAGTCTTTGATTATCAGAAGAAAGAGAACGTGAGGGTTACAAGCTATTCGTGATCTATGATGTCGTGTATCGGATACCCATTTACTTTGAGGTACGCGGGATAAATGATGCAGACGCGCCACCGTTGAAGGGGATGGTGAAAAAGGCAAAGGAAATAACGGGCACGAGCATAAAACGGCTTTACATAGACCGCGGGTTTTACGATAAGGCTATTTTCCTCTGGTTAAACAAGTAGCCGAGCCGTAATTTAGAGGCGATTGCGAAGCGGTTTGATTAAACTTTTTAAAAGTTTGATGGTACATTCCTATTTCAGTTACATCGCTTACGACATCGTTAACATATTCAAACGTGCTTTGACGGAGAAATGCAGAAATACCAGCATAGAAGTGCTGAGATGGGATATACTCCACAAAATTGCGATTATTTATTTCAAGGGTAAATCACTCTGTTTGAATTCAATCGGAAAGCGATCTTCACCGAATACAAAAGGTAAATATGGGTTGTTTGTGGTTCAAATTTCACGTTTGCGGGGTCTTTTCACAACATTGCGGAAATTGTGAGTCGTGCATGAACTCTATTTGGTAGCACACTTGGGTGGCGTTTTGTTAAAGCTTGTGATTAACTGGTGATTGTTTGGTTGTTACACTCATCGGGAAACTACATCGGCTTTTAGTATAAATATATTAATGAAACGTGTTTTTAGAACTGAGCCTCTGGAATCCCCTACCACAATGCCCTAATTTAGCTTTATTCTACTATTTCGTCCTCTTTTACACTAAAATTTTGTCTACGGCTTTTATTAGGCTACTACTGAAGGCGGTATAAGGTCGTATGGAGCGATACTTTAGGCACCTTAAAGCGAGGGACAATTTTAATTACCAGCGTTCCGGCTTTTTAAAGCGCTTCTTTAAATATATCGAGTGTTTAAAGCGCTCCTTTTCCTATGTCTGATAAAATGGGCTTAAATGTGCTTTAAATGGTTATAACAAAAATTATGGAGAAAACGAGTAGAATTAATGACTTAATTTACTATTAAAGGATGGTTAGACCTGCTTCCAGTGGCTCAACTACACATGAAGAATATTCGAAACTAATTGTGTGATAAGTAAGTCCGAAAGTATCATATCCCTAAAGCTAGAGGAATTAGAATAAGGCGACTATCTTGCAACGAGAGATACACTTCAAGGACACATTACGCAGAGGCGGCCGCTAGCAGAGCAGGTGGAAATAGCACAGGATGTAGCAAGAAAACTTATAGTTTTATATCGAACATGGCTTCACCTTTTGAGATTGAATCCACAATACATCACGGATAATCATAAAACCCTTTACCTACTTTTCTGCCCGTCCATCCGGCTTCTACCATCTGCGTCATCCGAACAGCGGGTTTGAACCTTTCCCATCCCGTCTCATTGTAGATCGTATTGAGCACCGCCACCACAATGTCTATCCCGATCAAGTCTAAAAGCTGGAACGGTCCCTGAGGCCAGTTAAAAGATAGTTTCAATATTTTATCTATGTCCTCTACAGTCGCAAGCCCTCGTTCAAGCATCTTCACCGCCTCATTCAATATGAGACACATCATCCGGCTCGTGACAAATCCGGGATAATCATTAACGACTACTGTCTCCTTACCCAACGACTTCAAGAATTCCTGCGCCGCCTTTACCGTCTCTTCAGACGTTAATAATGACTTTATCACCTCTACACCCGGCATTAGCGGCACGGGATTCATGAAGTGCATCCCAATAACCTTTTCGGGCCGCTTTGTCACAGCACCTAATGTAGTAATAGGGAATGTAGAAGTATTGCTCCCAAAGATTGTATGCTCGGGACATATTCTATCCAATTCTTTGAATACCTCTCGCTTCACGTCCATATCCTCGTACACCGCTTCTATAACAATATCAGCATCCTTAGCTCCCTCTTCCAGGCTCGAGGTCCCATTTCCACTTACCGCATCCAGAATCTTATCCGCATCCTCTTGCGTTATTCGACCTTTCTTTGCAAGTCTCGAAATGTCCTTTCTTATTATTCCCAGTCCTCGTTCTAAAGATCCATCGTCCTTTGTCACAACCGAGGTATCATAGCCCGCCTGGACGCAAACCTGCACTATTCCTGTACCCATCACACCCATTCCGACAACACAAACTTTCTTTTTGGTCATGGCTTCTCCACCGCTTTTATCCCACAATCTTAAAAACCGGGCACACGTGCTCACCACTGAAGAACTTATCACCGTTATAAGTGGATATACCGTCCAGTTTCACCTGCGTACCTATTACTTCCTGTGTGGCACTTTCAACCGCCATATCCAGTCTTCCGATAACGCAGGGGCCTTCTTTTGTCTTCACCAAACATGGTATATACGGGACGTCATCCTCAAAACCCTCGGATGCCACGCGAATAACAGTAAACGTTGTTACTTCGCCATCGCCACTCAGCTCCACCTTTTCCAGGTGTCTGTCACTGCACCACTGGCAAACGGGCATTGGATGACAGGTTATACCACCGCAAGCAGCACATTTCAGTCCCAATAATTTACCGCCCTTCAAGCCGACCTCATAATCGGCATAGGTCAAAGCTACATACTCTTTTGATAACTCTTTCTCTATCTCTTCCTGCTCTTTTCCTACCATTTTTTTTCGTCACCTCATTTATTAGCCAATAGCGAAGAGCCATTAGGCAATAGGGATTATATATGTTTTAAGCTCTTTATTAAAGTTCTTCTTTAGCGAAAGTTCGTGTGACTTCGTAAATGTCTGTTACCAACACCATTGCCTTCTTCCACACTTCCAGATCATGATACGACTTTATCACATTCCCCACTTATATCCCTATTTCTTCGTCCTTCCAAGTATAATGTGGCACAGCGTCCCGAAATCGCCTCCAAGCGTATCGGTCATCCCGTACTCCGGAACCGGGTCAATTTGATTACCTTTTGCCGCTTCGCCACGCATCTGTTTAACCATCCAGTACACTTGAGATGCACCGGTTGCACCTATCGGATGTCCCTTACCAATCAGCCCGCCGGACATATTCGTGGGTATTTTCCCGCCTAAGTCCGTCTCGCCCTGAGCCGTTGCTTCCGCTGCTTTGCCCCACTCAAAGAAACCTAAGCACTCAAGCGCGATCAATTCGGCAATTGTAAAGCAATCATGCAGCTCTAATATACCAATATCCTTGGGTTCAAGCCGGGCACGTTTAAAGGCTACCTTTGCAGACTGTATCCTTGAAACCGGCTTTGTTAAATCCTCCATCTTTGATAACGCACTACCTGAACCCTGCCCTGTACCCAATACGTAAACCGGGTCATCCGTATATTTCTTTGCATCCTCTGCAGGGCATAGCACAAGCGCAGCGGCACCATCCGAAAACGGACAGCAATCCATAAGCGTCAACGGGTCTGCAACCATCATCGAGTTTACTACATCCTCTACCTTCAGGTTGCCAATCTTCTTATAGAACTGAGCCAGAGGATTCAAAGCACCGTGCCTATGATTCTTTATTGAAACATGCGCCATCTTTTCCCGTAAGCTATCCAATGGCATGTCATATCCTTTGGCATATTGCCTCGCAGCCATTGCGAATACACCCGGGAATGTGAGCCCAACCGCGCCTTCAGTTGGTGTATGACAGCTCATTGCGAATGTCCTTGTTGCAAACGCCGTGCCCATAGTCAACGCTTTTTCCACTCCGCCTGCTAACACCATGTCGCATTCTCCTGAACTTACCCACATTGCCGCGTCTCGTATCGCAACAGAAGCGGATGCACATGCGCCCTCGTACCGTGTTGCTGGTATTGGTCCCAGGTTGAGCTCCGCCGCCGAGAATGCCGCCGGCATTACCTGCCCTTCCTCAAAACCCGGCAACGCAGCACCCTGAAATAGCGCTTCTATATCCGCCCCGACTACACCCGCATCATCCATCGCTTGCAGTGACGCTTCTGAGAACAATTCAAGTGACGTCTTTGAAGCTCGCCCAAATTTTGTATGTCCCACACCTATTATCGCTACATCCCTCATATTTATCTTCTGCCCCCATTCCTCTTTTTATTTAATAACCCGCTAAATAATAAAACTAAAAGGCAATCACACAATATCCCGTAGTTTTATAAAAGCTTTAAAAGCACTTCCCAATATAGTTACATGCCACAAAAAACGAGCATAGATTTTAAATTATTGGCCGTTCTTGCCGTCATAATATTGGCAATCATATCTGCCGTTTATTACACGACACATCGTGAGGTCACGGATGCACGTGGATTAAGCATTAGAGCGATTAACGCTTTAGAAGACACGGACTCGTATCGGTTCACTATCTCTACCAACCTCACGATGCACGGCGAAGAAGTGGAGCTGCTAAGCGGTGGGGGCAGCGTGGATTACCGAAATAAGAAGCTGCGGACCACGATGACTATGATGAACCGTTCGGTGGAGATGGTGGTTATCGGAGATACGGCATACGTACGAGAATCAAACGAGTCGTGGCAAACGCAGGACATAAGTGGTTATTCTGAGTCTGTATGGGAAAGTGACCAACTGGCACAACAACGCTCGATATTGCTCAACGCCACGAATGTAACGATGCAAAAAGAAGCGGAAGGTTGGGTACTGGACATTGTCCCGGATAAGGAGAATGTGGTCGAGCAGATGAAGAAGACGGGCATGGAAACGTTAAAAGAAGAAGAGTTGAAGGATTTTGCTATCAAATACTGGATTGAAAAGGGTAGTTATCATATCACGAAAATAGAAAACCGGGTAGAGCTTGAGATGAATATCCAGGGGTTGGTAACGCCTGTGGTGTTGGACAGTGTGGTTTATCTCGAGGGCTACAATGAGAAGATGGTGATAGAAGCGCCGATAGGATTGATACCAGACTTGATGCAATAGAAAGAAACATCCATTTTTATTCCAAACCCGGAAAAAAACGAAAGTCTTATATACCGGTGCTTGTGAGATCTAAAGAACACGGGATTTTATTTATTTTTTTTGTATATATGCACACGCAAAAATCACGGGGGGCACATATATTCGCACTCTTCGCAGTAGTCGTACTCATAGCCGCTGTTTTACAACCCGCTATCGCGAATCCCGCTCAAAACGCAAATTCAACTAACTCAGAGCCTTCTTACGTTACACCCGCAACAGCTTCCGCTTTGACCGCGCTCGCGCAGATGCGCGATGCTGCGAATCACCGTGGCAGTGGGATAGACGTGGAAGAGCTGATAAATGCAACTCCGGGACCAGAAATCGTATTCATCTCAAAATGGGGAAGCAAAGGGCTACTCCCCAGTCACTTTAAAGAACCTTGGGATGTAGCAGTTGACAGCGAGGGGAATGTCTATGTCGCCGATACGGAGAATCGTTGCGTCCAGAAGTACCACTCGAACGGCACATTTATAATCAGATGGTTAATAAAGCGGGAAAGCGATAGTGCCGAAGGTGACGAAATCCTCTTGCCTTATGGCATCGCAGTGAGTCCCGATGACTTTGTCTACGTAACGGCAAAGGACGATCACTGTGTCCTGAAATTCGACAGAAACGGCACATATATTACCGAATGGGGAAGCGAAGGCGTGGCAGACGGGCAGTTCAAGAATCCTGCGGGCATCGCCGTAGACATCGTTGGCACTGTTTTTGTCGCTGATGCAGGTAACAATCGTATACAGAAGTTCAATTCTTCCGGTAAGTTCATCACGAACTGGGGAAAGGAAGGTTCAGAAGAAGGGCTGCTCGAACTGCCACAGGGAATAGCAGTGGACAGCAGCGGAAATGTGTATGTCGCG
>QENJ01000108.1 GCA_013374505.1 Candidatus Methanophagaceae archaeon | reverse complement strand
TTCTCTAAAAAATCATCTACCCGTTTTATAAACGCATAAAAATCTAATAGATTCTCTTTCAAAAGTGTAAATGCGAGCTTGTCATCTATCTTACCATATTTGTGAACTACTATATTTCTGAAACCCCTCATTGCTTTCAATTTTGCTCTCATCTCTTCGCTCAAAATCTCGCTTTTTACCAGATTCTCCATGATGTCTTCATCATCACTTGGAACTCCAAGCACAAGGTCCGTGTTGATGATAGCACAGATGTCGAATACATTTTCAACGGCAAATTCTACCCTTTTGTAGATTCCATCTTTTATCAATCCCATACTGGCGAATTCATCAAATGTACCCGGTAGATGCTCTTCTACCAATCCGATACTTTCTTCTATCTCCTTCACCTTCGTCCGGATAATCTCTTTCCTCATGTAATCGCCCTCTCCCCGATATAATCATAAAATCTGTGTTTAAACGCCTCAAAATCCTTTAGCGTCTCAACGGCTACTTCATATAGAAACTTTTTATCACCACAATAAATCATCTTCCCTTTCAAAATTTCCACCCGTACATAAAGCGGAAGTTGCTGAAACATCTGAACGTCATACGCATCATCAAAGAGTTCCGAAAGAACTTCAAATCTGAATCTTGATTCTTCCTCGGGATCACCATCATAATATATACTGAGGTCTATATCGGAACCTTCAATCATCCGCCCCTCTGCTGCGGAACCATATAAAATAACGAATTTTACCTTTTCAAATCCTTCCATATTCTTAATTTTTTCTAGCCCTTTCTCCACGGGGGTCATATCGCCACCTCTATTAGTTTTACATCACATTTTAAGAATATGTAATTTCCTGCTTTAAAAATATCCACTGATTTACCTCTTCCACTCAGGCTTTAAGCGTCCTTAAGACCTCATCTTTATGCACCCGCTTCTTCTAAAAGAAGTTCTGGCAAAAGAACCTTCACATCCTTCCCTTGTATTATTATCCTCGACAAACACAGAATGCAGTTTCCATAAATTGACCTTTGTAAAATCCACACCTGCTCCCTTGCAAATCTCATGCCAATTATGCCCCTTAAACGTGTCGTCATCCGAAAATGAATGATTACCGCCATCGGATTCGCATACAATCGCATTATCCGCTCGGTCTTTTAATATTTCTTAATAGTGTCTTTAGTAATTCCGGTCTGGTAGTAACTCCTTATTTGAAATACGGAAACGTAAAATCAGGTTTCACAAATACAGTAGAGTCAGTTTTAACTTGGCTTTTCCAGTTGCAGAACTCAAAACCGTTGAGTAAATCTTCTTTTTGGGTTTGCTACGTCTGTTATCCGTGCGGAACACATTTCAGTCACACCCCTTAACGATGAATTTTCGCACTAACGAGCTGCAAAAAAGCTATTAAGACATCTTTGGGATCTTCACCGAATTCGCCTTCCCTTATCTCCTCATCGCTTCCGTCGTGAAAGTGCTTCGGGTAGCTTTTTATGTGTTTCAAATTCTCGTGGGGTCGGTTGTCATATCTGTAAACGCTGCCGTCTATCATTCGCCTTTCCCAGTGATATGCAAACCTTCCTTTGATCTTTACAGAGTAACCAAACATCTAAATAACTGCCATCAACAATGTGCAAACGAAGCTTTCCTGCTATAATTTGTGAGTAAAGAACAACATCAAAAAACTCGTCTTCGGCAATCTTAGCCAGCTCACTGTAACTCACTTTATTTTTTCTACGATAGTTTGTATTTTATCTTTTCCCCCTTCTAAACAATCAAGCATCGTAAAGTCATCAAAAGTATCACTTTCGCTCAATTCTCCTTCGTTTATCTTCTTGTCCAGTTCATCAATAGATGATACCCCATATCTCAGATAGATAGCGGTAATTTCCGCTTTTAACCCACGAAGTCGCTCTTTCAAATACGCTTTTAACCCCTCTTCCACAAGCTCCTCTTTTTCCATGTGAAGCATGGTTGCAGCTTCTTCTACGGACGTTGCCATTTATTTCACCTTCTATTTAGTATCTTCCTTTATCTGTATATACGTGACCTTCGGATTTAAAAGTTATCCCCCTTGACCCTCTCTGATAACATCCTCCAAAACCCTCTCAAACTCATCTGTAATACTATCCCCGCTATACATCTCAACAAACCTTCGCCATGTATTCATACATCTTTATCGGCACTATATCATGCATTATCGTTTCGTCAGGATATGCCGGCAGCAGATTTTTTTTAAAAAGCCCATAAACTTCACGAATTTCGTGACCATCCAATTCCGGATTGTACCTTGCCAGATCAATACCTGCACCTATAACAGAGGTCTTTTCTTTAGCCGCTCCGAACGCTGTCACGAACTCAGCCAACTTCTTATTTATTGCGATTACTCTGGACGAGTTCTTTAGTGTACACTTTTCAAGATAGCTACCTAAAAATTGTACTTGTTTTATCGAAATCAACGTATGCAAAACGTCAATCCAATATTACACAAACGGAATACCGCGCTTCTTGGCGATCTTAGCAGCTAAATAGGTATTGATAATCCCGAACCCAACGATGACTTCAGGCTGGAATTCTCGTATCTGCCGTTTCAGCTCGTTTTTATGCGCGAACCAAAGTGAAAGATATTCCAGCCCAGGAATTTTTAAAGTAGCGGGTCGAATTACCTGTATATCCGCTTCCGGATATATCTTGTGTACATTCTCGAATACCGCTCTTTTCGTATACCGTTTCTTATGTTCTTCTTTTCTCCAGTCAATATCGTAGTCAATAACCCTGATTTCGTGTGCTTTCTGCGATAGTCGTTCCATAAGGTGATGCTGTTGATGCGGATTCCTTTTTAGCCAGTCCGACTCTTGAAGAACTAAAATCCGCATCTTTTAGAACTCCGCACTTCGCTTTATTTCCTCCCTGTTCTCAACAAACCACGCCTGCACATTCTTCAACCCATCCTCAAACCCTATCTGCGGCTCGTAACCCAGCAACTTCTTCGCCTTTTCAATAGAAGACAAAAGCCGGTGTTTGACGTCCCAATCCCTTCGTTCTATATATTTAATCCCTGCTTCGTTACCCGTAAGTTCGTTCACCGTATTCGCTAAATCTATTACCCTGTGCTCTTTACCGGAGCCGAGATTGATAGCTTCACCCACTGCCGCCTCTTTTATACCCATTGCCAAAAGACCCACAATTATGTCGTCCACATACGTCCAGTCTCGCGTCTCTGCACCGTCACCCGTAATCGGCAACGCTTGTTTGTTCATTGCCCAATAGAAAAAGTTCGGTATCACGTTTCGGTATCTGCCCGGCACCTCGCCCGGCCCAAAAACATTAAAGAATCTTGCGTTCACTATTGGTAGCCCATACAAATTATGGAAATAGTTCGTGTACAATTCGCCGAGCAGTTTCGTCACTTGATAAGGCGTATGCAAACTAATCGAGATGTCCGGTTCTTCAAACGGCATCTTCGAGTCCAATCCATAAACGCCACAGCCCGAAGACGAATACACAAATCGTTTCACACCCACGAGATTCGCATATTGCAGCACTTTTAAAATGCCCTGTCCATTCACCATCAAATCAGTCTCCGGGTTGTCCACCGAGTTCTGGTTCGCGAAATGCGCGGCTAAATGGAATACATAATCCGGCTTAAATTTGAATACTCGTTTCAGCATCTCATCATCCAAAACGCTACCTTTTACGAATACAATATTCTTCGCTTTTGGAATGTTCCATTCGTATGCACTCGATAAATCGTCTAAGATTATTACTTTTGCTTTCAACTCCGCTAATTTCTTGCTCAGGTTCGTTCCTATGCAACCCGCACCGCCAGTTACTAATACTATTTCCCCTTCATATTCGCTATCTATACCCATTTTTATTACATCCCGCTTATCGCCTCTATTTCCTCTAATACCATACCAACATCCATATTCCCGGATTCCATTATCTCATCATTTTCATGCTTGTGGTGTGGATATGTGCTTATCTCTCTATGATGCGGTACATTATCCCATCTGATAACCTTATCGCCTTTCATGAGATGATAGGAATACTTGATGAGTTCTCCTTCTTTATATCTTTCTCTAATATGAAGAACAGATGACCCAGCTAAATATGCAATAGCAATGAGTTTTTCATCATTAGGCAGCTTCATAGCTTCTTTCACAACTACTCTCCGTACTAAATAGCTTAGTTTAAGCGATTTTAATGTTTCTTCAATTGAAATAGGACATCTCTCCTATACTCTTTTAAAGATTCTAATAGCTCAATGTAGTCCCCCCAATCTATCCAATCGTCCTCTTCTTCAAAAGATGCACCTTCTATTTTTATTCTGTCATCAAATTCCATAAACTCCATGCCATATTTCCGCTCAAACTCCTTTACCTTCTCTTCGAGCTTTGCGGCTTTACTGTCGAGCCACTCAAAAACAACATTATTCAATGCCTTTTCTGAATCCTCTGTGGGATAAAAAACCTCGATGGTTCTTTTTACCACATCAGACATCGCACTTACCCCCTCCATAATATATCCCTTAAATATCTATATTTGTATAAATACTTTTCATCCATTCCACGGTCTTTTTTATCCCTTCTTCCGGTGTGACCTTCGGATCATGTTTCAGATCCCGGACTGCCATCGAACAATCTATTGTCTTGATATTCGTAGTAAAAGGCTCTGCCGCTTCATATGTAACTATTGAATCGTCTATGCCAACAGCTTCTAAGACAAGGTCCGAATAAACCTTGATCTCCTTCTCCCATTCCGGCTTTCCCGCAACATTATAAACCTCACCGGGAATGAAATTATCTGCAATGTTGGCAAAGGTTCTGACAGTATCTCCAACATAATCTATAATCCGCTTATGGCCTCTGTAAACAACATAAGGCTTTTTATGCAGTGCCTGGTAGATGAACTTGGGTATGAATCCTCTATACGGCGTGAAATGCTCACCCGGCCCGTAACAGTTAACCGGTCTTACCCGGACGGTCTCAGTTCCGAACATCTTCGCTGAATTCATGCACATCAATTCGCCTGCCCATTTAGTTATTGCATAATCGTTCATCTGATAGGTTTCCTTGATCGGATTCGTGACCATCACATCCTCATTCATCACACCGCTATAATCGCCATAGACCTCTGCACTGCTGAAAAAAACCATCCGGAACTTATGGTTCTCCTGTAATCGAATGATATGCTTTGTCCCGATAACATTGGTCTGCCAAAGGTTCTCATAAAAATCCTCGCCATTCCATCGTCCATATTCCGCCGCTAAATGGTAGACAAGATCAAAACTCTGCTTTTCCAATACCCGCGCCAGTTGTCTGTAATTCCGCACATCTACCCTGATATACCCTTCTCTATCGGCATTGTAGAGGTCAGAAGCAAGCACCTCGTGCCCACGCTGTCTTAGTTCATTCACTAAATGCGTGCCTATAAAACCACCGCCTCCTGTCACCAATATCTTATGTGTTTCCATATTACTCAATCTCCTCTTTGATTCTCGTGCATTTAAATATTACCGTTCCCCCTTCGGTATAAGGCTTACCGGGATCAACGCACTGCATATACGCATGTTCCGGTTCGTCCTTCGTAGTCAACCCAAGTTTTACCGGGCTCCAGTTATGCTCCAGTATCAAAGCGTAATGAAGCAATGTCGAGAGTGCATGCGTACATAACGCATCTGTCTTCTCCAAAACAATTTCCGGGTCGTCTATCAACATACTATCCCCGACCTTATACACCGGGCAGTAGCCCCTTATCTCATGAACCACTATCTCCAACATGTTTGTTAGTCCCAAAAAGTTTCTTAACTAATAAAACTTCGCATTCAATGTTACTCCAGTACCCCAATAATCTTTTCACTCGCACTTCCATCGCCAAACGGATTCGACCAGTTAACGGTTCTGCCCAGCATTTCAGTAGTTGCCGCTAAAATAGTTTCTGTCTTTGTACCCGCTAAGATATTAGAACCTACCTCCAGAGTCTCCGGTCGCTCCGTATTATCCCGTAAAGTAACACACGGAACGTTTAAAATGCACGTCTCTTCCTGCACACCACCGGAATCCGTCAGGACCAGTTTAGCTTTCGATTCTAATTGCAGAAACGAGAGATAATCCACCGGGTCAATAAACAAAATGCCTGTGGAGTTCAATCCTAACCGGTCCATCATCATTCGTGACCTTGGATGAATCGGATAAATAACCGGCAACCCAAACGCACCTGCCACCCGCTCCAAACCTGATATAATACTCTCAAATATTGTTTTCACGTCAACATTCTCCTGCCTGTGTGCTGTCGCCAGGAAATATTCGCCAGATACAAGCCCAAGCTCGTGCAACGGATTTGTTCGACCCTCACAGATACTTAAATTCTGGTACACGGCATCCACAACCGTGTTTCCGGTAACAACGATTCTTGCGGTTGGAATACCTTCACCAAGCAATATCTGCTTCGATTTCTCGGTGGGTGCGAACAGATAATCGCTACAAGGGTCTGCCAAAACTCAATTTAGTTCTTCCGGCATTGTCCTATCGTAACTTCTCAAACCCGCTTCTACAGGTCCTACCTTTATGTGCAATTTCGTAGCGGCTAAAGCACCTGCAAGAACGGTATTCGTATCGCCTTCCACTAAAACCACATCCGGCTTTTCCTGTATCA
>QENJ01000270.1 GCA_013374505.1 Candidatus Methanophagaceae archaeon | reverse complement strand
CATAGTTTGGATGGGAACTTTTAGATCCTGTGGACCTTGAGGTGCATTACCGAGTTTTGGGTGAGAAATACCCTACAGAAGCAAGGGAACTGTTGAAATAGTGGTTTTTAGTTCAAGGCTTCCGAGTCACCGAAAAGAACGCTGTATTATTACAACCACTGCTCTATACTCCCTTGTTTTACTTTTGGCACAGAACTCCGTTCCAAAGCGTTGCACACCCGCTCTTCTGCGAAATTATGCTCCTCACAGAGCATCTCTTTTAGTTTAGCCACATCCGGTGCACGCCATACTATTTCATAAGAATCGGACACTTCAGGCACTAAAAAGATGTCACGAACGAGTTCGTAATTCACTATCCCCGTATCTTCCACTATCTTTGAGTTCGCGATTATTTTTTCGATGCTATGATACTTCTTAATCAGCTTTAACGCAGTCTTAGCACCTATACCATTCACACCTTCGTTAAAATCCGTACCTACCAAAATAGCGAGGTCTATGAGTTCTTCACGTGTAATCCCCTGCTTCTGCAAAAATTTGTGTAAATCCAGAACTTCGAGCCGTGCCTTTTTTCTTGGTGCACTGAGATTTCGTATCACACGAGGCGCACCAAAGAGCAATGAATCATAGTCCTGCGTGCACACGAATTCGGCATCGCCTTTTGTTACCATATATGCCGCTTGTGCTTCACCTTCTGATAGTGCTTGTACGTGTGGAATGCCCATATAAGTTAAGAGCTGCTTCGATTCTTCTACTATCGTAACGTCAATTCTTGTAGATGCTTTTGCATACTTAAGCGCTTCTTCGGGCACTTCCGCTTCTTCCCATTTCTTTCTTGCTGCCTCGCGCCGTTCCGTTCGGGCTTTGATAACCTTTGCTTTTAGCTCGGGTGGTTTGCCATCAAAAACGAATACAAGCTTTAGCCCTTTCTCCATCAAATTTGTTGTGCGATATATCAGCCCAGATAGGTGGGACGTCGTTCTACCGGATGAATCTTTCAGCGGTGTCCCATCCGGCTGGCGAATGGTGCTTAAGAATTGGTATAGTGTGTTATAAGCATCAACAGCAATTATTTTACCTGATAACGCATCGAAACTCGTTCCTAGTGGCTCTAATATCTCTCCAATACTTGTTCCCATTTTTATCGGATTACGTTCTTGTAACAGGAAATAAAGGAATAAAATAACATAAGCTAATAGGCTATTTAAAGATAATTAAGATGTGCATAAGTAACGGAGAAGAAAGCGAGAGATGAGTGTAGTTGAAGTATTGGTAGAAGGCGGAAAAGCGAGTCCAGGTCCACCTTTGGGTCCTGCGCTGGGGCCGCTCGGAATAAATGTAAAAAATGTAGTGGATAGTATAAACGAACTCACGAAGGGTTATGCGGGCATGGTAATCCCTGTGAGGATAGCCGTTGATGATAGTGGTAAGGTGGATCTGAGTGTGGGTTCACCACCGACCGCGGCATTGATAAAGAAGGAATTGGGCATCGAAAAGGCACAAACCGATTCGACAACTGATTATAACGGCGACATCTCGATAGAGCAGATAAAGGAGATAGCGCAGAAGAAGATCGGGGATATGTTAGCCAGTTCGTTAAAGAGCGCGGTTAAAGAGGTGATAGGCTCTTGTGGTGTGATGCGACTAAAGATAGAGGGCAAGGATGCGAAGGAAATGCAGCGTGAGATCGAAGCGGGTAAGTATGATGAGGTGATTGCATAAGATGGAAGCAGAAGAGGTAGTGGGGACAGTGGAAGAGGTCTTGAGCGCACCGGAGAGGAAATTTGTTGAGAGCGTAGAAATTTGCATAAATTTGAAGAACGTGGATTTGAAACAGCCAAAGAACCGGATAAATTTGGACATCAATTTACCAAAGAGTTTTCGTGAGCTGAAGATAGGGGTATTTGCATCCGGTGAAATTGCGTTAAAGGTGAAAGAGGCAGGTGCTGATGCGTTAGACCCTGAGGATCTGAAGAGGATGGATAAAAAGACCGCGAGGACGTTGGTAAATAAATATGACATCTTTGCCGCGGACGTAGCGTATATGGCGTTGATAGGTAAAAGCCTGGGTACTGTTCTGGGTCCAAGAGGTAAGATGCCAGTACCCATCCCACCAGGCGCTGATCCAGAACAGATCTTATCAAGATTGAGGCGAGTCGTGAAGGTAAAGTCGAAGACCGCGACTTTTTGGGTGAATATAGGGCGTAAGGATATGGCAGCAAAAGATATAGCCGAGAACGCCGCAGCGGTAATAACTGCTGTGGAATCGCATTTGGAACGGGGATTGCAAAATGTCGGCTCTATTTACATGAAAACGACCATGGGCCCCGCAGTGAAAGTGGTGTGAAGAAGATGAAAAAGCGAGTAAAGAGAGCTAAGGAATGGAAAAAGGAACAGGTCGAATATCTGAAAGGCCTGATGGGTTCCTATAATACGTTAGGAATTGCGAAAGTAAGAGGGATAAGTGCTAATCAACTTCAGCAGTTAAGAAAAGGATTGCGTGAGAACGCACGGGTGCGAGTATCGAAAAATAGGTTAATATCCCTTTCGTTGAAGGGCAGTGGGTTAGACGAGATGGTTAATTTTGTAGAAGATCAGATGGCACTGATATTCACCAATTTGGATGCTTTTGATTTGTATAGAATAGCGGAAGAAGGTAAAATCCCGGCGCCGATAAAGGCAGGTGCGGTTGCTCCTATTGATATAGTGCTCGAAGAAGGTCCCACCTCGCTTAAGCCAGGACCAATAGTAGGAGAACTGCAGAACTTGGGTATCCCCGCAGGGATAACGGCGGGGAAGGTGGAGATAAAGAAGAGAACGGTCGCGGTGAAGGAGGGCGACAAAGTAGCTCCGGCATTCGCAGAAATGTTGGCCAAGCTGGAGATATACCCGATGAAAGAGGGCCTGGATTTATCTGCCGTATATGACCGTGAAGCGCAAGTGCTATTCACGCCTGATGTTCTTCATATAGACCCATTGAAGTACACGGCGGACTTTGAAGAGTGCGCGAAAGCGGCTTTCTCGCTGGCATCGCAAATAAAGTACGACTATCCAACTAGTTATACCATCGCGGATCTGTTACGAGAAGCGGGTGATAAAACAGTGGCTTTGGCGCTTACTATTGCGTATCCAACGCCATTAACGATAAAACCGTTACTCCAGAAGGCGCACGCGGATGCGAGGAACCTGGCGATGAATGCTTGCATATACGAACACGATACGTTACAGTATTTACTAACAAAGGCGCATTCGGAGGCACAAAATTTAGCGGCATATCAGAAGTAATCCGGTGGGGGATGGCACATCGAATATAGTGGCTGTCATCCAACCCAAAGGAAAAGAATGACAAAGAGCGCTTAAAAAAACGTTACTGACGTTAATTGAGGGTACGCATCTTTAGCGTGATGACGCACATCACATTTCAACCAGACCGAAAGCCTTTTATATACGCACCTTCATCTCTGTGTTGTAGGACATATCTCATGTCTCCTCAGGCGAAGGGAAAAGGCGGGAAAAAAATGAACACAGTCGCGGTCATTCCATGTTACAATGAAGAACAGGCGATCGGAAGCGTAGTGCGAAAAGCAACAAAATATGTTGACAAAATTCTGGTGGTGGATGACGGTTCAACAGATAGAACCGCTGCGGTCGCACGTGCTGCCGGTGCAAATGTTATTTCTCATGCGACAAACAAGGGCAAAGGCGCTGCGGTAAAGACGGCTTTGGAATATGTTGAGGGCAACGGTTTTGATAGTCTTGTTCTACTTGACGGTGATGCACAGCACGATCCAACTCAGATTCCTGCGCTTCTAAAACCACTTCAAAAGGGTAGTGCGGATTTCGTTATTGGATTCCGTGAGCCCGAGCAAATGCCTTTTTACAGAAGATTTGGACGGTATGTGCTTGATTATACCACCGGTATCCAGGGTGCAGCTACGGACTCACAATCCGGGTTCCGAGCACTGAATCGCAAGGCTGTTGATTCCATGAACGCAAAGAATCTACGTGGAAATGGTTATTCAATAGAATCAGAAATGGTACTGGCAGCAAGAGGGCTAAACCTAAAGCTTCAGGAGGTACCAATCACATGCAGCTATGGAAACGGTAAAACTTCGACAAAGAATCCCGTCACACACGGATTTGGTGTGTTTGGCGCCATTATCCAATTGATAGCAGAGGAAAGACCTTTACTGTTCATGGGCCTTCCCGGGTTAATCATGATTTTTATGGGGTTCTTCTTCGGGTTGAAACTTCTACAACTCTATAACGAATCCGGCTATTTCTCCATACCGTTCACAATGCTAGCTGGTTTTTTCGTTGTCATAGGCACATTAGGCGTGTTTATGGGGCTTGTACTGAATGTAATATCAAGGGTACTAAGGAAGTGATTTTGCGGTGTATAACATGATTTCTCATGCTCTATTTCTGGACAGTTATGTTACACCATAAATGTCTATATATACCTTATATTTCCTGTATATCTATACGAGGCAACAAAGTAAAAGTGGGCGATAAAACATGGCGGAATATACGAGAATCGGGACAGTGGAAAAGAACCCTCTTGCGTGGGGTAGATCATCAAGAGGGCAAAAGCCCAAGTGGGCTGTCGTTGATAGTTTCTTAGAATTGCTGGAAGATTCGCAGTGGCATTCGGTAAAAGAGATCGAAGAGCAGGTTGCAATACCTGTAGATACGCTCGCACTGGTTCTCAGCTTGTTTACCGAGCTTGACTTTATCAGTCGCAGTGGTGCGGGAAGCGAAGTGAGAATAAACTCTTTAGGCACTAAATTTTTAGAACTCCCTCGGGACTAAAAGTTTTGGATGTTGTTCATTGCAACATCCGCTCTATTTCCATCAATTTCTGCATAATTTCCTTCCCTTTCTCTGTAAGTTGGTATTCAGAACTCGATTTGCCCACGGTTTCCGCCGTCTCTTCTATGAAGCCCTGCTCCAGAAGGAAGTCGAAATATTTTTTAAAATTACGCCAATCCAAATACGCCTTTTGCATGATACGTGTCTTTTTAGCTACTCCGCCCTCCTCGGTTATCCCCCGCAGCGTATCTAAAATAATTTCCCAACGACTTCTAGCTTTTATCCCCATCGGCACTTTACCTTCCCTACACGTCCATCTTTTACCTATGTTAGGTTCCGTTGCAAAAGGTATATGTAATAGTTAGGTGTAGAGAATATATATGTTTATTATTATTTAATAGTTTCGCTTTTTGTGGTTTATGAATTCACGTGTTTATCCTTCCTGTTAGTCTAATCAACTGATTGCTCAGGTTAATTACTGGCGAAACGACTAAAAAACACCTGTTGTTTAGATAACTAAAAGATTACACAGATTTGTCTTGTCGAACTCGCGTGGTTTTTGTGCTCCCCATCCTCCCTCTCTTGATCGCGTCTTATACGCTACCACTATCCGCACACCCGTAACCCTCGCAAGTCTTCTGCCTTTCACACGCTGCGCTGTGCTTAGTGGAAGGGGCATCCCCTCAGTTCGCACCATAACGCCTACACCGGCTTACTGTTATATCCCTTTTCCCTCACAGTGATATGGCTTAGCCTCCCACCTTCCGCTATAGTCAAATTTATGTGTCGAATTTAGGCGTTATTTAGCTCTCAAATCCACAATCTCCGATAACTCCGGTCCTGTTGAGATTAACTTCACGGGAACACGTGCATCATGCTCAACCGTAGCCACGAACTCCTTCACCACTTTACTCAACTCTTCGTACTCACTTGCACCTCGGCACGACGGATCTAATCGGTCCACACCGCTCAATGCTATCATTGTCGCACCGTTTATCATCGCGGAGTAAGCAGCCATCTTACCATCCCACAGACCTATCCGCCTCTTACGCTTTGTGACAGTGCCAAACTCCTCGATATTCAATTCAGCCGATTTTGCCTCTGTCATTTGTGTTTCAAAAGGACCTTCACCCACCCGTGTGGGAAATGATTTGAATACAACTGCAACATCATCTACTCGCGTAGGGCCTATACCAACATCCGCGGCCATCTGCGATGCCGTTGTATCTTTAGATGTGACGAACGGATAAGTCCCGTAAAGCAAAGAAATGCCAAATCCTTGCGTTCCTTCTATCAACACACCTTTCCCTCGGTTCAGTGCATCGTTTATTTCCTGTGGCACGTCACAAAGGAACTCCTGTAACTCTTCCACGTCCTTTGCCTGCCTTGCCGTTCTCATTGCACGTGCGGCATTCGCGGGACCGCATCCCGACCCGGTGGAGCCTATTTTCCCTTTTAAATAGGTATTCTTCTTGTCCTCTTCTATATGCGCCTCTTCTATTATTCCGCATCTCTTGTCCACACCAACCCTGCCCTTAAGTCCAAAGGACTCCACTTCCTGTTTGAGCACATCCGGATTTACCAATACCCCCGCACCAACCAGAAGCCGCGCAGATTCACACACAAATCCTGAAGGCACCATCCGCAACGCATATTTCTTATCTTCAACTACAACTGTATGCCCTGCGTTGGGTCCTACACCGCCCCGCGCAACCACTTCTGGATCGTCATGCTTTGCGAGATATGCAATGATCTTGCCTTTTCCCTCGTCACCAAAAAATCCCCCTACTACCATTGTTGTTGACATGTGTACTCATTTGTTGTGGTATAACAAGAAGTTTTTT
>QENJ01000269.1 GCA_013374505.1 Candidatus Methanophagaceae archaeon | reverse complement strand
GCAACCACAGACAACGCCATAGGTGTTTTTAAGCGTGCAGAAGATGTAGCGAGAGCATATCGTGGGAAGATCTCTGTGGTGAATACTGATCGGGGCAGTCAGTTCTATGCAAGCGGTGGTTTCGGACTACTTTGAAACTCCGAATGATGCTTTTATCCGGAAAATGAGTGGTGAGAACACCCTTGAATTGTTCATCGCATGGAGTGAAATGTGGGTAAGTGTATGAATAAGAAATGTCTTATGAATAGTAAGCGAAATAATATTAGGACTCAACAATTCGAGTTTTTATTTTAACATTAGACCAAGCTCGAAAGTACTCACGCCGAATATGCGAGTTCGCGATATGTGTGGTTCTTCTCTGGAGTACATGCGCACCGTTTGGAACATCACATGCATATGGTGCCGTTCTGCAAGTGCCACCGCTTTCGGGTTGACTTCAGGCGTGTCCAGAAAGATGGATTCTCCCGGCACATGGCTCTTCAGTGCCGCAAAAAGATTCTCCGCGATATGCTCATTGTCCGCAAACAAAGGCCCGATTTTGTGTCCTGTTCGGCACTTGCGTATTACGCCGTAGCCAGCCACACGACTGTCTTTCACTACCGCCAATGCTACACTTTCCGGCTGCTCAATCCAGCATTTGAGAAATTGCGGTATGGCCGCTGGGAAAATCCCGGCATCATATACGAGCAGTTCCTTGTATGGCACCTCTGAAATCTCCACCACTCCTTCTGGCATTATCCCGCCACCCACACCCTCGTATCGTAGGTTCTGGTATTCAATGCGAAAACCATGCCTATTGTAGTACGGCTGCTGCGCCACCACGCCGTCCAGCTCAATGCTGTGGTCCGTCAGATATGCCCTGCCCACATCCCATAACCGTGTGCCCATCCCCTTACCACGGAATTCCGGCTTTACTATGTACAAGCCAATGAACCCGAAAGAATCGTTATAGGCTACCGCGGAAATACTACCCACAAGCTCGCCATCCAGCTCGCCAACGAAAAAACCGTTCGGATCTGTGGCATAAAAGCACCTGCCATCATGGATACCCGGGTTCCAGCCCTCTTCTGCCGCCAGATCAATGATAAACGCGACCTCATCCCTTGTCATTCTGCGGATGCTGAGCCGGTCGAGTATTGCTTGGTCATCGGTTCCCTGTTGCAATTCTTTTTCCTCCTATCTATGCCGTTTTCATCTGCAATTCTATTCATATTCAAGTTTAAGTCCCACACCCACTTCCTTAAGATTCGCAACATTGGCTAACGCTATTTTTGAATTCAAATCCGTGCAATGACAGGTATGCACTTCATCTGGTTGCAATTTTTGTATATATTCCAAAGTACCTTGTAGTTGCTCCTCGGAAGGATTAAGCAAATGAAATCCTCCGACTATATCAATTACTCTATCATCATCACAAATCTTCTTTGCATATTCTACGATATTGCAAATTCCCGCATGAGAACAACTCGTAATAATCACCAACCCCTTTGATGATTTGTAAACTAACGCAGAATCGTCCATTAAATAGTCGTCTTCTTCAAAGTCTGGTTTCACAATTTTGCCAATTGGGCTTTTAGCTTCAAAATCATTCTTTCTCTCTATCTCTCCAAGAAAAACCAGGTTCTCTGTTAACCACACAGGGTCTTTACTCAATTTGATATTGAAATGTTTAGATAACTTCTCCTCTGAAATTATTGAACCTATTTCCCCCAAACCATTAACCGTTTTGGTTAGAAATGTTAAAGGGTGGGCTACAAGCGTGGGTTTCTTATGAGGTATGTTTTCTAACACTGCTTCGGTATAAATCCTGATGAGCGGATCTAAACCCCATGTATGATCAAGGTGTCCATGAGAAAGAGCCAAAAAATCTATATTTAGCAAATCAACATTCATCTTTCGTGCGTTTTTAATAAACGCATCCGAATACCCTACGTCAAATAAAATCCTTTTGCCTTCCGCTTCAATAAAATAAGATACCCCCGGTTCGCCGTAGAAATACCGATCTATCAGCGTATTATTGTCCACAAGAACTGTTAAATCCATTTTTAGCCTCATGTCCAGTACCTTTTAACGCACACTCACTTCAAATACGATATTGTTGTGAATCCGATAGAAAACCTGTACAAATAAAGCTCGTGCTATCCTGTGTAGTGCGAGCTATTTTTTAGTTCTTCTCTTCGCCATAACAATTAACGCCCTTAAACTTCTCTCTGTACGAAACCAATAACGGCGTCAGCTTGCGTGCCGGCGCTTTTGCTATTTTCAACCGCGCTTCTATCTCAGCATCGCTTAACCTAACATTAAGTGTCCTGTTCGGTATATCTATCTCAACAATATCACCGTCTTTTATCGCACCAATAGCACCGCCGTTATACGCTTCCATCTCGACATGCCCGACACAAGGACCACTGGTACCGCCCGAGAACCTACCGTCTGTGATCAGAGCCACCTTTTTGTAGCCCGCACCCATAATCGCATCCGTGGGCGTCAGCATCTCAGGCATGCCCGGCGCACCCGCAGGACCCTGGTACGGTAACACGATCACGTCTCCTTCGGCGATTCCTTTCGCTTCTATCGCATCCAGCAAATCCTTCTCGCTATAGAACACCTTAGCCGGCCCTGAATGCGTCATCATATCCGCGCCAACCGCAGTTTGTTTTATTACCGAACTGTGCGCGATATTGCCTTTTAATACCGCTATGCCACCTTCCGAAAAGTGTGCAGTAGCCCGAGTCCTGATAACATCGTCATCCCGTGCTTTTCCTTCTTCTGCTATCGCTAAAATTGATCGCCCGTTTACTGTTTGTGCATCTTTCAACAGATCCTTCAACCGGTTAAGAACTGCGGGTATTCCACCGGCACGGTCAACGTCTGCCATCTCATCGGTTCCCGCAGGAATTATCTTACATAAATTCGGCGTTTCTCTTGCTACCGCATCGAACATATCTACATTGACCTCAACGCCCGCTTCTTTGGCTATCGCCGGGATATGCAAAACAGCATTTGTTGAGCCGCCCATCGCCATATCTACTCTAATTGCGTTCTCAAATGCGTTCTTAGTCATTATGTCACGCGGCTTTACGTCTGCTTTTACCAACGCAACTATTCTTTTCCCGGTTTCATACGCCTGCTTATTCTTCTCAGGGTCTATCGCTAAGGTCGTGGCACAGTTCGTCAGTGACATGCCCAGAACCTCCGTAGCCACAGCCATCGTATTTGCCGTAAAGAGCCCAACACAAGAACCCGCGCCGCAAGCCATAACCGGCAACATCTTCCGCGCTTCTTCTTCAGCCATCACACCGCCTTTTACTTGACCCACGATACCGAAACCTTCAATTGGGTGGTGCTTCTGCCCTTCTATGACATTCGCTTTCATCGGGCCGCCAGTGATCATAATCGCCGGTATGTCCAACCGTCCCGCAGCCATTAACATCCCTGGTGTTATCTTATCGCAATTTGTCACGCCAACCCAGCCATCTAACGAATGCGAAAGAGTCATTATCTCAATGTTATCCGCGATATGCTCTCGGCTTGGCAGACTGAGCCGCATCTCTACAAACATCGCTACGCCATCACAAACGCCGGGAACGCCCCATTCCAAAGGCACGCCGCCGGCATCTCGAATACCGCGTTTCACCTCTTGTGTTAGCTCATTCAGGAGAATATGCCCGGGGATAATGTTGTTATAACTATTTGCAACACCGATAAACGGCTTGTCCAACGCAAAATCTTCGCTCTTTAAACCCGCGGACATCAATAACGCGCGGTGTGGTAAAGTCTCTATATCCTCTTTTAAAATATCCGAACGCATGTTACATCACTATAAAGACAGATATTTGTGCTTTATTTAAAGGTACCTTTTCCGTTATACCATAGGTTCCGGCTGCTTACCCACCGGGAGCATAGGCAGCCGCATAGTATTCACTAACAAAGCAGCTTCTACCTCTTTTGCACGTTCTAAAAGCAATTCCTTGCCCACTGTCGTGAGCGCGAAGATCGGGATTGCCGTGCCTGCCTGTAAAATCGCTTTCTTCTTTGCGAGTGCTCTTATATGTTGTGATGCGCAAGCAGTAACCAAATCGGCTAGTTCACAGAACTCTTCCGCTTCTTTTCTGGCGATACCCGTGAGATGCACGCCGAATAGCACTGCCTGCTCGCTGATTGCTCTACACTGTACCGCATCTTCCAGCCGGGACACGGTAACACCCACTCTTTCGTAGCCAAGCTGAAGCGCCATCTGCAAACCTCTTGCCTGGTCTATCGCCGGTGGGTCGAGTATCACGCCTCCTTTTGCTTTTATGTTCTTTACTATTCCTGCTACCGGTGTTGTCTCGATTACTCCGCTCAGTCGTGCCCCTATTCCCTGCTCCAGTGCAGGATTAGATGTAATCACCGTGCCGGCACCTTCACAAACCGTGACCGTAGCATCGAGCAGCCCATGACGTAGTGCAGTCATGAACGTCTCCGAAGCACCGAAACCAACAAAAACCTCTAATTCCACTTCCCTATTCGCGGTACACATCCCGAAATCTTGTATCCTGAACTCTACGTTCGTTTTTACCACCCGCTCGTTCAGTTCCTTTATGCCACGCATCTTATCCCACAAAGGACAGTATTTGAGCAGTGGTTTGCCTACTTCTACTACCTTACCGTCTTCTACTACTACTCTTGTCTTGCCCAACGTCTCAAGGACATGCCGGTCTTTTTTCATCCTATAAAAATAATATAGCTTGATTCAAATAAATCGTGGTTTTCCGTTTGAACGGTAGGTAGCATAACTACTGTAGCGTTTCTCAATTAACATATCAATAAACATTCGACACCACCCCTCCCGGAATTTCGTCCAGTTTATATCTCCATTTGAAAACCACTGGCATTTGATTTAGCTCATCGAAGTATTTGAGAATACGTTCTTTGAGTTCCTCTTTTGATGAAACTCGTATGCCTCTAAGAAAACTTCTTGCCATTTTACTAAAAAGGCACTCAATAATATTGAGCCATGATGCGTGTTTTGGCGTGAACACAAAAGAGAAGCGATTTGGCACCGTTAATAGAAATTCCTTGGTCTCCTGGGATGTATGCGCTGAATGGCTATCGAGCGTTATTACGAGCTTCATCTCCGGTGGAAAGACACTATCCAAATATTTGAGAGTAATTACTTAGCAAATCACAAGATCACACAGGTTTTCGCGAGAACATAATAAAGCTACGACCATTCGGCTCTTTAACCGATAAAAGGGGCGTGCCCGGTAGTGACGCCGATAGAACAGTAATACGTAAAAGATATTGCGGACGGGCCAGATAAGTTCGCGTTGGATTGCCCTGTTGATAAATCCTCTTTTGCCCTTTACCGAGAGAGAACTGGACAATCCGCCCGTTACGGTCCCTAAGGCACGGATGTCCCCTGTTTGGACTATAAAAGACTTGAACTAGCAAAATGACGATTACAACACTAAAACCGCAAAATATACGATATGCCCGTCTAAAAACTCTGTTTCCCTTTGTAGTAGCCCTGTAAAAAAAAAAATGTTTGGAAGGGGCCATTCCGTTCTTACCCCTTCCTTTATCTGACGTTAAGCTACCTCGTGCTTCAGGCACCCATTTGCGACTGCACGCTCTTTGACATGAATGATAGCATAATAAGCGTTATGCCACCAAAAATGCCGTAAAAACCTATTAGAATGGCTGTGGTTAACAGTCCTTCTCCTGGTGGGAGAGCGATCAACAGAATACCGATGATCAGCGCTAAAAATCCGTTCAATATGACCAGACCTTTACTCATATCGCCTTTCGGTAGCGAAAAACCAGCTACGATCCGGAATATACCGCTAACTACTAACCATGCCATGACAAACCAAAGTAGCATTACGGTAGTGGCTATCGGCCATGCAAAGATGATGCACCCAAATATGATACCAGCCACGCCGTGAAGGATTTCCAACCCGCGATTCCCTTTTTTCGCTTTTAGCGCACCGACAAGAGAGAAGATACCGCTTACCAGTGCAAAAGCACCCACGAATAGGGTTAACGTTACCAAACTCATTGCAGGCCAGAACAAGATTAAAAATCCTATGACCAATGCAAAAATGCCCTCCAGTGCTAGTACCCATGAATCCTGTGCTAACATAGCTTGCTCCATTCCAGTTGTTTCATTCATAATTTTTCCTCCTCATCCAGAATTGTTACTGGTTGTTCTGTATCCAAACAGCAACATCCGGATGTTTAAACATAATTTTCCACTATACTATTCCACAAGCAACTAATTGTAGTCTCTCCCGTTCCCGATACCGTTCTACCCAATTTTGTTCTTTCTCCCCTATTTCCCGCGCGTGTGAGTTCCACGCTTGCGAATCAATCTAATAATGTACATACACGGGTGTATATATAAGTATTTCTGCTGACTTTAGATTGTTCTGCTTGCGTGCTCACGCTGAATGAAGAGTTTGGATGTGGCCCGTCATGAGAAGATCAAGCTGATCATCAATTGTTGCAACCGAAAAAAAGGACTGAAATCATTCCCGCCTTAGCTGCGAGAAATCATAAATCCTAAGCACAAAATTCAAAACAAACTCTTCTAAAGGGTGCATCATCAAAGAACGCTTCGCTGTTATTGTCATTGTGATTTTGGTATTCGATATTGTTTAGGATTTGGAAGTTCGGATTTGCGGGGAAAAGCGGAACTCTTTTTTGTCCACTGGATAAGTGGAT